>NZ_JBSGIV010000008.1:0-144699 GCF_053605225.1 Micromonospora sp. NPDC003944 | reverse complement strand
GTGCCGGTGGTCCACCGGCACCCCGCTCGGCGTCTACCCCCTCAATCGCGGGTCTGGGGTGAGGGCTCAGCTCGCCAGGGTGATGGTTTCGTCGCCGGCCAGGCGGCCGGACTCGCGGTCGCGTCGCAGGACGCCGGCGTCGAGCAGGTCGGCCAGCGCCTGGTTGGCATGGGCGGCCCGGTAGACGGTCGCGGTGAGGGCGTGCCGGCGTAGTTCGGTGACCGGCCGCGACCCGCCCGCCCGCAGCTCGGCCAGCAGCTCCTGGGCCAGCGGTTCGAGGTCGGGGTCGCCGACCACGTCGACAGTCGTGCCGGTCGGGTCGAGGGGGTCGCGGTAGCGCACGTCGAACTCCGCGCCGACCTCCCAGAGCGCGTCGCGGATTGCTTCCAGACTGCGGTCGGAGCGGCTGCCGAACGCGACCACCCCGGCAGCCTCGCCCTCGGGCAGCACCGTCGCCACCTCGGCGACCAGGGGAAAGCCGGCGGAGACGAGCACGTCTCGGGCGCTCTCAGTCGTGTGCAGCAGCAGCTCTCCGGTCCGGCCGTTCGTCGCGGCGGTGAGCAGCTTCGGCGTCACCGCGCCGGGCAGGTCCACGAAGGAGAACAGCGGTGCGCCGGCCGCGCCGGCGGCCTTCACCGCGACCGGCAGCCGGTAGGGGTCGCCGGGCAGCAGGTGCACGGTGACCTCGGCGGGCAACCCCGCCTCGATCGGGCCGAGTCGGGCCGGCAGGTCGGCGTCGGCGTCGGCCAGCACGAGCACCGTCACCTGCCGGCCGCGCACCTGGTCGCCGTGCCTGGCGACCAGGCGAAGCGCGGCCTCCGCGCTGCCCGCGCCGGCGCCCGCGACGGCTATGGTCGCCCGCCGGGAGCGGTGCAGGGCCGCGGGCAGCCAGGTCGTCAACTGGCGGACCAGCAGCTCGCGGAGGAAGTCAGTGGTCCGGTCGGTCGGCATCGGTCCGTTCTACCGTACGAGCGGTCAGGCCGGGACGGAGATCCCCACCCCACCCCGGGTCTGCCCCCCGTAGCGCCGCCGCTCGGCGTCCAGGTCGAGCCGACCGATCTGCTTGCGGGCGGCAAGCGCGGCGTCGTCGAGCAGGTCGGCCGGGATCAGCCAGACCACCTCGAACTCCAGACCGTCCGGGTCCTTGCCGTAGAGGCTCTTGGTCGTGCCGTGGTCGGAGGTGCCGACCAGCGCACCGGCGGCGACGAGCCGCTCGGCGGTGGCGGCCAGCTCGTCGAGCGTGTCCACCTCCCAGGCGAGGTGGTAGAGGCCGACGGTGGACCGGCCGGCGCTCGACCGCCCGGCAGCCGCGCCGACCTCGAAGAGGCCGAGGTCGTGGTCGTTCGTGGAGTCGGGGGCTTGGAGGAAGGTGGCGCCCCGGAAACCGTCCGGAGTCATCGCCACCGGGCGGAAGCCCAGCACGTCCCGGTAGAACGCGACGCTGCGGGCGAGGTCACTGACGTAGAGGACCGCGTGGTTGAGCCGGTGGATACCCATGACCCGAGACTATCCCGGTTTAGTTGAGAGTTCAACCATCGGCGGTATGATGGGCGCCATGACCCGCTGGCTCGACCCCGACGAACAGCGCACCTGGCGCGCGTACCTCACCGCGACCCGGGCCCTGATGGACACTCTCGACCGCGAGCTCCAGCGCGACGCGGGCATGCCGCACGCGTACTACGAGATCCTGGTCCGGCTCTCCGAGACCCCGGGTCGCCAACTGCGGATGAGCGAGCTAGCCGACGCCGCCGGGTCGTCACGCAGCCGGCTGTCGCACGCCGTGGCCCGGCTGGAGGCCGCCGGCTGGGTGCGCCGCGAGGAGTGCCCCACCGACCGGCGCGGGCAGATCGCGCTGCTCACCGACGAGGGTTTCGCCACCCTCGCGGCCGCCGCGCCCGGCCACGTCGAGGGGGTACGCCGACACCTGTTCGACGCGCTGAGCCCCGCCCAGGTCGACCAGCTGCGCCGGATCAGCGAGACCCTGGCCGAGCACCTGACCGGATCCTGACCAATCGACACCGGCGCGGGTCTTGTACTTACCGTCGTCAAATGAGCACGATGGGGCGTGTCTTCCGGCTTCGGTGAACTGACTGATCAGGCGCACCACCTCGTGTCCTCCGGCGATCTGGCCGGCGCACAGCAGCTGCTGTCCGACGCGCTCACCGACGCCGATCCCCGCCCGGCCAACGCCACCCCAGAACTGGCCGAGGCGGCCAGCCTCCAGGCGCGAGTGCTGATCGCCCTCGGTGAGCCGCACTCGGCCCGGGGGTGGGCCGCCTTCGCGTACGCGGCCACCACCCGCCTGCACGGCCGCGCCGACCCGCGCACGGTGGCCGCCGCGGCGACCCTGGCCGCGGTGCTGCACCGGGTGGGCAGCCACTCCCGGGCGGCGCGGCTCTACCAGGAAGTCATCATCGAGCTGACCGCGCAGGACGGCCCGGAGTCGCTGCGGGTGCTCGCCGCGCACGCCGACCTGGCCACCGTCGAGTACGCGCGGGGCCAGTGCACGGTGGCCCGCGACCGCCTCCAGGACGCCTGGGAGCTGCACCGCGAGGTGTACGGCGACGGGCACCCCAGCGGCATCAAGATGCTGGCGCGGCTCGGGGCGATGCAGCGTGACTGCGGGCAGTTCGCCGAGGCGCACGACAACCTGGCGCTCGCCCGTGAGCTGTGTCGACAGCACCTGCCCGCCGACGACCCGCTGGCCACCCAGGTGGCGGCCCTGGCCCGGGCCGCGGCCAACCCCGACCACGTCTGCGCGGACAACCCACCCACGGCCCGGGACACGCCGGTCGTGCCGGCCGCCCGGGTCCCACCGCAGGAAGACGGGCCGGTCGAGTCGGGCTACCACCCGTCAGCAGCCGCCACCCACCACACCGGGGCGGTCCCGAACCCCCGGCTGCCCTCCGACGAGGCCCTCGGCTCGACGGGCGGCAGGTGGCCGACCGCACCCGTGGACGAGCCCCCGCCGCAGCCCGCCGACTCCCCGATGCCCCCGTCGGTGGTGGGGTTGGCCGGCGGCACCCAGGAGCAGCCCGGGGTGTACCGGCTGCACCGACCCGCCGCCGCCGACCCCAGCGCGCCGTCCTCCCCGTCCGCGCGGCCGGACCTGTACGGGCCGGTCGAGCCGTACACGCCGTCGCGACTGCTGCCGGTGCCCGTGCACCGCGCACCGCCGGAGCAACGCAACCGGCTGGTGCCGGTGCTGGTGGCCGGCGTGGTCGTGGTGCTCCTCGGCGCGGCGGCGGTGATCGCCGGGGTGGCCCGCGTCGACGGCGACGACGAACCGACCCCACCGCCGGCCAGCGCCTCCCCGACCGCCGGAGCCCCGGCCAGCACCGCGCCCGCCCCGGGGGGCTCGGCACCCACGTCGGCGGCCGCCGCGGCACCGCCCGGCACCCCACCCAGCGCGGTGACCCTGCGCGACACCCGGGACAGCATCGCGCTCAACTGGACCTACCCGGCCGGCAGCGAGGGCCCGGTGGTGATCGCGGGCGGCCGCACCGGCCAGACGCACAACATCTTCGCGACGCTTCCCGCCGGCACCACCAGCTTCGTCATCTACGCGCTCAACCGCACCAACGACTTCTGTTTCACCGTCGCCGTCGCCTGGTCCACCGACACCGTGGCCCGCTCCAAGCAGGTGTGCACCCGCCGCCGCTGACCCACCCCGCCACTGACCCGCCGTCGCCGATGTGGGCGCCGCCGACCTGCCAGCCTCCCCCACAAGCCACGCCCGCCGACTCACTCGACGTGGGGTTGTCGGCGGGAACATCCTGGCCGTCGCTCCGACGCTCGCCCGCGAGCACCACACTGCGTAGCTGTCGCCTCCGCGGGTGCAGAGCAAAGGGTCAATGGCGGGCGGGTGGGGGTGAGTTGCGGTCACGGTCGGTCAACGGCTGGCCGCCCCTCGACCCGCACGGCCGGCAGCAGCAGACGCACCTGCAAACCGGGCTGCTCCGGCGCGTCGGTCAGACTGATGCTGCCACCCCCGCGCCGCACCAACTCCCGGACGATCGCCAACCCCAGGCCGGCGCCACCGTCGTCGCGGGCCCGGCCGTCGTCCAGCCGGGTGAACCTGTCGAAGACCCGTACCCGGTCCGCCGCCGGGATACCCGGGCCGTCGTCGGTCACCGTCACCACGTGGTAAGCCCCGACGCCAGGCCCGTCCGTCTCCGCAGCCACCGACGCCGCCCCGGCCGCGAGCACGACCCTGCCGTACGCGTGCCGCACCGCGTTGTCGACCAGATTGGCAAGCACGCGGCGCAACTCCTCGGCGGTGCCGATCGTCCAGAGCGGGCCCGGCGGGAGCGCGACCCGCACCGGCGGCGACGGGTAACGGGCGGCAACCTCGGTCAGCAACGCGCCCAACTCCACCGGGCCGGTTCCCCGGCTGGGCGGAGTCTCGTCCAGGCGGGCCAGCAGCAGGAGGTCGTCGACGAGCCGGCTCAGCCGGTCGGTGTCGGCGAGCAGGTTGGCGGTCACCGCCGTCCAGTCTGTCCGGTCGGCGAGGCGCTGGGCCACCTCCAGCTCCGTCCGGATGTTTGTCAGCGGGCTGCGCAACTCGTGTGCGGCGTCGGAGACGAAGGCACGTTGCCGGAGGCGGGCGGACTCCAGCCGGTCCAGCATGCCGTTGAGGGTGAGCGCCAGACGGTGGATCTCGTCGGCCGACGCCGGCACCGGCAGCCGGCCGCCGCCTGCTCTTCCGGTGATCTCCTCGGCCCCCCGACGTAACGCCTCGACCGGCCGCAGGGTCGCCCCCACCACCCGCCAGGCCACCCCGGCCAGCGCGGCCACCAGCAGCGGGAAGGCCACCAGCAGGATGGTCCGGACCACGTGGGTGCTGTGCCGCACGTCGGCCATCGAACGGGCGACGAGCACGGTGAGCGGGTCGGCCGCGGTGCCGGCGGGTACGGCCACCACCCGGACCGGGCCGGCGAGCCCCACCCGCTCGGCCGGCACCTCCAGCCGCTGCCGGCCGTCGCGGTTCAGTCGCTCCGGGCGGACCATCGGCACCAGGCGGTCGGCGTCGATCGAGGCCGCCCTGACCCGCCCCTGCGCGTCGACGACCTGCACGCGGACCTGGCCGCCGGCCACCGGCAGCGGGTCGGGCAGCGCGTCCTCGGCGGCGAGCAGGGTGACCGCGTCGGCGGTGCGGAACGCCTCGGTGTCGACAGTGCGCTGGAGCACGAAGCCGAGCGCGCCGAGCAGCACCACCCCGCCCAGGGCCAGCCCGATGGTGAGACCGACCACACCGATCGCCATCAGCCGACCGCGCAGCCCGAGGACCGGCATCCGGCCGAGCCTGGCCCGACGGGTGGTCGCCGGGCCGTCTGCGGTCACGTCGCCAACCGGTAGCCGGCACCCCGGACCGTCTCCAGCCGGTCCCGGCCGAGCTTGCGGCGCAGGTAGCCGACGTACACCTCGACAGCGTTCGGTGCGGTCTCCAGGCTCGCGTCCCAGACGTGGTCCAACAGCTCGACCTTGGAGATCACCTGCCCTGGCCGGCGCATCAGGTAGTCCAGCAGCGCGAACTCCCGCGCGGTAAGCGTCACCTCGGCGTCCGCCCGGGTCACCCGTCGGCGGGCCGGGTCCAACATCAGGTCACCGACCGCCAGCACGGTCGGGCGCTCCGGCGCGCCCCGACGCAGTAACGCCCGGAGCCGGGCCAGCAGCACCACGTACGAGAAGGGTTTGGTCAGGTAGTCGTCGGCGCCGCAGTCGAGGCCGTCGGCCTGGTCGTACTCGCCGTCCTTGGCGGAGAGCATCAGCACCGGCAACCAGTGCTGCTCGGCGCGCAGCCGCCGGACCAGCTCGTAACCGGAGAGCCCGGGAAGCATCACGTCGAGGATCATGGCGTCGTACCCGCCGTGCCGGGCCGCGTCCAGGCCGGCCGGGCCGGTCGCCGCCACGTCCACCGCGAAGCCCTCCGCCTGGAGACCACGTTGCAGGGCGGCCGCCAACCGGGCCTCGTCCTCCACCACCAGCACGCGCACAGCTCAAGGGTGCCACCCGGGTCAATCGGCGCGGTTCGGTGTCCTCAGCGCGTTCACAGCACCGAGGGGGCAGGATGACCCCAGGAGGTGCCACCATGTCCGTCCTGAGAAGCCGTCCCGTCCTGCGGTGGCTGGTCCCCGCCACCGCGGCCGTCGCCGTCATCGGCGGTGGCGCGGCGATCGGCACGTTCGCCGCCGAGGCCGAGCCGAGCCTGCCGCCCCGTACCGCCGCTCAGCTCCTCGTCGACCTGCAGACATCCCGGCTGGAGGGGTTGTCCGGGACCGTCGTGCAGCGCGCCGACCTCGGCCTGCCGCCGCTTGTCGGGTTGCTCCCCGGCAACGAGCTGACCACCATGCTGACCGGCACGCACACCCTGCGGGTCTGGTACTCCGGGCCGGACCGGCAGCGGGTCGCGCTGCTGGACACCCTCGGTGAGCAGGACGTGATCCGCAACGGCCGGGACCTGTGGACCTGGCAGAGCCGCACCAACACCGCCACCCACCGCAGTCTGGGCGGCGACGCCGGGGCTTCAAAGCCCGCTCCGGACCCGACCGCGAGCCTGCCGGCCACCCCGCAGCAGGCCGCTGACCTGGCGTTGGGCGCGATCGACCCGAGCACCGAGGTCAGCGTCGGTCGCTCGGCCACCGTCGCCGGCCGAGACTCGTACGAGCTGGTGCTCCAGCCGCGCGACCGCGACTCACTCGTGCACCAGCTGCGGATCGCCATCGACGCCAAGCAGCACGTGCCGTTGCGGTTCGAGGTGCTCGCGAAGGGCAGTGACCAGCCGGCGTTCGAGGTGGCGTTCACCGAGGTCGACTACCGTCGCCCGGACGCCGACCAGTTCACGTTCAACCCGCCGCCCGGCGTGACGGTCACGGAGGAGAAGGCCGAGCGACCGGCCGCCGGCAAGCCCGGTCACCCCGCACCGGCGGGCGACCCGGAGACCCGCGCGGTGGGCTCCGGCTGGACGACCGTGCTGGTCGCCCGCCTGGACGGTCCGCTCGCCGACGGGAAGGCTCCCGCCAAGCCGGCGACGCCGGGCGCCGGCGCCGCACCGGACATGGACCTGTCGAAGCTGCTCGGCGGGCTGCCCGCCGTCAGTGGCGACTGGGGCAGCGGTCGGCTGCTCAGTGCCAAGCTGTTCAGTGTGCTGCTCACCGACGACGGCCGGGTGCTCGCCGGAGCCGTGACGCCGGAGCGGCTCTACCAGGCCGCGCGCGGCTGATCTCCGCGGTGTTCGCGCCGGGTCGACCGCACGGTCGGCCCGGCGCTTCGCTCTGCGCGAGGCCGAGGTCGGGAGGCGCCGGGGTCAGGAGGCGCCGAGGGCGCTGAGGTACGCGTCGGCGAGGACCGCGTGACCGGGCAGGTACGGGTGGACACGGTCGTCGGCCCAGCGCGTCGACGGACTGACCGCCAGCACCCGGTCGAACGCCGCCTGGTTGGCCACGTGCACCGCGTCGAACTCGGCGGCCAGCCCCGCCACGACCGCCGCGTACCTGTCGGTGTCGGCGCGCTGCGGGTCGGCGCGGTCCGCCTCGATGAGGAACGGGTCGCCGAGGATCAGTCGGCAGCCGGTGGCGGCGACGGCCCGCCGGAGCAGGTCGCGCAGGGTGCGTTCGTACTCCTCGATGCCGACGGCCTCGTCCCGCCGGTCACCGTAGTGCCGCCAGATGTCGTTGATGCCGATCAGCACCGCGAGCCAGTCGGGTCGTTCGGCGATGGCGTCGTCGTCCCAGCGGGCGGCCAGGTCGCGCACCGTGTCGCCGCCCACACCCCGGTTGACCCACTCCAGCTCCAGCTCGGGGTGCCGGGCGTCGACCAGGGCGCGCACGAGACTCATGTATCCGCTGCCGTAGGGCGCGGCGACGTCGCGTCGACCACAATCGGTGATGCTGTCCCCGATGAAGACCACCCGTTGCCCGGCCCGCAGGATCATTCGCCGCCACCTCGCGATCACCGGCGCGCCGGACCGCCCGGCTTGGTGAGAGCCAGCCGAACGCGCTATCTTCAACAGTTCGAAGGGCACAAAAAAGAACGGCTAAAAGCCGTTCCTGCAAAGGATTCTAATCTTTAGGGAGACGGCTTGTCAAGGCACTCCGGCGGTTCCGACGAATTGCCGCTCGACGACGAGATCGGTCGCGAGCAGGAGTACGTCTCGATGCTCTACGACCGGCTGGACGACCTGCGTGATCAGGCCGTCCACCGACTCACCGCCGAACTGCACAACACCGGCGGCACCCTCCAGGACCGCTCGCAGCGCGACAGCTCGGTAGCGATGTACGCCGATCAGGTCGAACAGTTCTCTGCCGTGGAGCACGGGCTCTGCTTCGGCCGTCTCGACGGCGACGACGACTCCCGCCGCTACATCGGCCGGATCGGCATCTTCGACACCAGTGGCGACTACGACCCGCTGCTGATGGACTGGCGGGCCCCCGCCGCCCGCCCGTTCTACCTCGCCACCGCCGCGAACCCGCAGGGCGTACGCCGGCGCCGGCACCTGCGCACCCGGCAGCGCAAGGTGACCGGGCTCAACGACGAGGTGCTCGACATCGACACCGCAGCCCCCGGCGCCCACGAGGAGCTGACCGGTGAGGCGTCGCTGCTCGCCGCGCTCAACGCGGGTCGTACCGGCCGGATGCGCGACATCGTCGAGACCATCCAGGCCGAACAGGACGAGATCATCCGCGCGGAACTGCCGGGTGTGATGGTGGTCCAGGGCGGCCCCGGCACCGGCAAGACCGCTGTCGCGTTGCACCGGGCGGCGTACCTGCTCTACACGCACCGCCGCGAACTCTCCAGCCGCGGCGTGCTGCTGGTCGGCCCGAACGCGACCTTCCTGCGCTACATCTCCCAGGTGCTGCCGACGCTTGCCGAGACCGGTGTGCTGCTGCGTACCCAGGGTGATCTTTTTCCCGGGGTGAGCGCCCAGCGGGCCGAGCCGGCCGAGACCGCGGCGCTCAAGGGCCGGGCGGTGCTGGCCGAGGTGCTGGCGCTTGCGGTACGGGACCGGCAGTGGGTGCCGGACGAGCCGCTGGAGATCGAGGTCGAGCGGGAGACGCTTACCCTCGACCCGGAGGTCGTGCGGACCGCACGGGACCGGGTGCGCCGCGCCGACCGACCGCACAACCTGGCCCGTGCGCTGTTCGACGTGGAGATCGTGCACGCGCTCGCCGAACAGGTGGCCGAGCGGATCGGCGCCGACCCGCTGGGCGGGGACAACCTCCTCGACGAGGCGGACCGGGCCGAGATCCGGCGGGAGCTGCGCGAGGAGCCGGAGATCAGGGCTGCCCTCGACCAGCTGTGGCCGGTGCTCACCCCGCAGCGGCTGCTCGCCGACCTGTACGCCGACCCGGACCGGATCGCCGCTGCCGCGCCGATGCTCGACGAGCACGAGCGGGCCCTGCTGCGGCGGGAGCGCGGTGGTTGGACGCCTGCCGACGTCCCACTGCTCGACGAGGCCGCCGAGCTGCTCGGTGAGGACGAACGCGCCGCCGCCGCGCGCCGCGACCGGATCCGGATGATGGAACGGGAGTACGCCGAGGGTGTGCTGGAGATCGCCAAGGGTTCTCGTTCGATCGACGTCGAGGACGAGGCCGAGGGCGGTGAGATCCTCGGCGTGACCGACCTGATCGACGCGGATCGGCTGCTGGAACGGCAGGAGGAGGCCGACCGGCTGACCACCGCGCAGCGCGCCGCCGCCGACCGCACCTGGGCGTTCGGCCACGTCATCGTCGACGAGGCGCAGGAGTTGTCACCGATGGCCTGGCGCCTGCTGATGCGGCGCTGCCCGAGCCGGTCGATGACGATCGTCGGGGATGTCGCACAGACCGGGGCGCTCAGCGGCACGCCGTCCTGGGCGGACGCCCTCGCCCCCTACGTCGAGCGGCGGTGGCGGCTCACCGAGCTGACCGTCAGCTACCGCACGCCCGCCGAGATCATGGCGGTCGCCGCCGACGTCCTGGCCGAGATCGACCCGGCGCTGCGGCCACCGCGCTCGGTGCGGGAGAGTGGCGTACCCCCGTGGGACCGGACGGTGCCCGACGGGCGGTTGGCGGCGGAACTGGTGGCCGAGGCCACGCGGGAGGCGTCCGGGCTGACCGAGGGCCGGCTCGGGGTGCTCGTGCCGGCCGGTCGGGTGGGCGAGTTGGGCGCGGCGGTGACCGCGGCCCTGCCGGAGGCCGCCGTCGGCGAGCACCCGGAGTTGGAGAGCCGGGTGGTGGTGCTCACCGTCGCGCAGGCCAAGGGGTTGGAGTTCGACTCGGTGCTGGTGGTCGACCCGGACCGGATGATGGCCGAGTCACCCCGTGGGCGCAGCGACCTGTACGTGGCCCTGACCCGCGCCACCCAACGCCTGGGCGTCCTGCGGCCCGCGAGCTGACCGCGAGGCTCGCCGCCCCGACCGAGCTGCCGCTCGGCTGGGGCGGCGGGTCGGGTCAGTCGCTGGACCTGTCCCGAATGGACTTCGCCGGGCCGGTCGCCGACGTGGACTGGTCGCTGGTGCCACCGCCGATCGGGGTGCTCAGACCACCGGTGGTGGCGTCGCCGGTCGTCGTCGGGGCGACCTTGCCCGGGTGTCGCTCCGGCTGCCGGGCCACCCGGCGTACGCTCGCCGGCCCGGCGGTGCCACCGGTGGTGGTCACCGCGCCCTGCCCGCCGACCGGGCCACCGTCGCGCAGCACCTGTGGGTCGATCCGTTCCTTCGCCGGGTCGAACGGGTCGTCGCGCTGGATCTGGCTCTCCACATCGGTGCGGGGCACCGTCACCTCGTCGAGGGCGCCCTTGCCGTACACGCCGCCGGCGATCCGGTCCTCGGCCTCGCGGGCGGCGTCCTGCCGCATGTCGTCCTCACGCACGTCCATCACCTCGCAGAAGCTGTGGAACCGACTGCGTGCCCGACCACCGGCCGACCAAACCCGGGGCGACCGGGAGGTCGTCCACGGCGGTTCACCGTCGCGCCGCCCGCTGGCCGCCTGCCCGCAGCCCGAGATGTCCATGCTGTCCGGCGACCGGCGGGAGATGCCCGCCGGCAGGAGGGGATGACAGCGTGCGCACAGTACGCCGTACCGCCGTCGCGGCCCTGGTGGCCGCGACGGTGACGACCGGGCTCGCGGTGCCCGCACAGGCGAAGCCGCGACCGGACCGGACATTCGACGTGCAGGCCCACCGGGGCGGCCTCGGGCTGCGGGTGGAGAACACCCTCGCCTCCTTCGGCAACGCCCTCCAGCTCGGGGTGACCACCCTCGAACTGGACGTGCAGATCACCGAGGACGGCCAGGCCGTCGTCACCCACGACCGGAAGGTCACCGGCACCAAGTGCGTGGACACCGCCCCGGTGACGCCCGGTGACCCGGAGTTCCCATACGTCGGGAAGTACGTCAACACGCTCACCCTGGCCCAGGTACGCACCCTGGACTGCGGCTCGAAGACCCTCGCCGACAAGCCCGGCCAGGTCGCCGTCCCGGGTGCCCGGATGCCGCTGCTGCGTGAGGTCTTCGCGCTCGTCAACCGGTACCGGGCGAAGGACGTGAAGCTCAACGTCGAGACAAAGGTCGAGGCCGGGGCGCCGACCGAGACCGCCCTGCGCGAGCAGTTCGTCCAGGTCACCGCAGCCGAGGTCCGCGCCGCCGGGCTGCTCAAGCAGGTCACCATCCAGAGCTTCGACTGGGGCGCGCTGATGCGCATGCGTCAGGTCGAGCCGAAGCTGCCACTCGTCGCCCTGACCAACTACGACTTCCTGCAGACCGGCAAGCCCGGCGCCTCGCCCTGGCTGGGCGGGCTGGACATCGACGACTTCGGCGGCGACCCGATCAGGGCGATCCGTAGCTTCGGCGCCAGCGCCTTCTCACCTGTGCACGGCATGCCGCAGAACGGCACGGTCACCGACCCGGGCTACCAGCCGTACGTCACCAAGGAGATGGTCGCCCAGGCGCACCGGTACGGGATCAAGGTGATCCCGTGGACGGTCGACGACCTGCCGACCATGGCCAAGCTGATCGACGACGGGGTGGACGGCCTCATCACCGACTACCCGGACCGGCTGCGCGGCCTGCTGGCGCAGCGCGGCTACCGGCTGCCGAAGGCGTACGCGTCGCCGTTCGACATCCAGGCACACCGGGGCGGTCGGGCCACCCGGCCGGAGAACACCCTGCCGGCGTTCGCGAACGCGCTCTCCAACCGGGCCATCTCCACCCTGGAGTTGGACACCAACGTGACCGCCGACGGCAAGCTCGTGGTGCTGCACGACCGCACCGTCAACGGGTCGCACTGCGTGGACACCAAGCCGGTACGCCGCGGTGACCCGACGTTCCCGTACGTGGGCAAGCCTGTGCACGAGCTGACGCTGGCGCAGGTCAAGACCATCGACTGCGGTACGAAGACGCTGCCCGAGCTGCCCGCCCAGGTGCCCGCGCCGGGCGCCCGGATCCCGACCCTGGACGAGGTATTCGCCCTGGTGAAGGCGAGTGGCCGCACCGACATCGGGATGAACATCGAGACGAAGATCAGCCCGGTGGTGAACGACACCGAGCCGTACCGCAGCTTCACCCGCAAGCTCGTCGACGCGATCCAGCGGGCCGGCTTCACCAGCCGGGCCACCATCCAGTCGTTCGACTGGCGCACCATCACCTACGCCCGCCAGCTCGACCGGCGGATCGGCACCGTCGCCCTGGTCTGGCAGTACGGCCCGGCCGAGTGCGCGACGCTCGCCGACGAGTGCTCGTTGCAGGCGGTCTACGGCAACCCGGCGGTGAAGAGCCCGTGGACCGGCGGGCTGGACTGGTGGAAGTACCAGGACCTCGGCAAGCTCACCCGGGCCGCGGGCGCCGGCACGGTGTCCGCCAACTGGCAGGTGCACGACCCGAAGCAGGGCACCGTCGCCTCCGCCGACTGGTACCTGCGGGAGAACCCGGCATACTTCCACGGACCGGACGTCCGGACCCTCCAGACGCGGGACAACCTGAAGGTGATCCCGTACACCGTCGATGACGCCGCGGTCATGCAGCGGGTCATCGACCTGGGCGTCGACGGCCTCATCACCGACGACCCCGACCTGTTGGTACGCGTGGCGGTCCGCAACGGCCTGCGCTAGGTCGCCGCACCACGATCGCCGGCCGGATTTTTCCGGCCGGCGATCGGTGTTACCTGCTCAGGGGCCTCGGGTAGTCGGGGGTTGTCCCCGCCACGAAAGCGAACCGTGCCGTGGCCGAAACGCGGTAGCGGGGCGAGGGAGTGCAGGTACGACTCATCGCATCCTGAGGAGGACCAGATGAGCACGCAGGCTGCTTCCACCCGGCCGATGAACCGGCCCATGAACGACCCGCAGAACCCCGCTCAGATGCGGGACATGCAGACCCAGCAGATGCCGGTCATGCATGACGGGCGCCGCAACGACATGCAGGCACCCGGTACGGAGACCAAGCAGGCGTTCAAGACCACCGAGTTCTGGATCTACCTGATCGCGGTGGCCGCCGTACTGGGCGCGTCGCAGGTCGTCGGGCGGAACTCGGCTGGGGTGGACATCTTCCGGGCCGACAACGCCTGGTTCCTGATCACCCTGCTGACGCTGGGCTACCTCGGTAGCCGAGGTCTGGCCAAGGCCGGCAGCAACCATCGCAGCAGCGAGGAGCGCAAGGTCCGGCACTAACCGGTCCGTAGCTCACAGTGGCCTCCGGGAGAATCTCCCGGAGGCCACTGTCGTCGTGTGTGGAGTGGTTACTCGTCGCCGCCGAAGTCGCCGAAGTCGCCCTCGAACGCGTCCTCGATCATCTCGCCGGCGATCATGCCGCCCGCGACGCCGAGCGCCGCGCCGGCCACCACGCCACCCATGCCCATGCCGCCCCGGCCGTGGCCGTGCCCGTGACCCGGGCCGTACCCGTGGCCGTACTGGGAGCGCAGGCTGCCGTAGCGGGACGTGGTCTCGCGCAGCCAGCCGTCGACGACCTGCGCCCAGTCGACGCGGTCGGCGTCGGCGTGTGACACCTGGTAGCGGCCGAACGCGTCGTGCCCGGCGCTGAGGAACCCGCCGCGCTTGTCGCACTCCAGGATGACCTCGACACCGCGCTGGCTGGTCACGAAGGTCAGCTCGACCTCGCGGATCGTGCTCGCGTACTGCGGCGCGGCGAAGAACTCGATCTCCTGGTAGAACGGCAGCGTCTGCTGCACGCCCCGGATGTGACCACGCTCCAGGTCGGCGTGCTTGAACCCGAACCCGAGCCGCTGGAACGCCTCCAGGATCCGCTCGTGCACCGGCAGCGGGTGCACCGCCACCTGGTCCAGGTCGCTCTTGTCGACCGCGCGGGCCACCGCAAGCTCGGTGCGCAGGCCCATCGTCATGCCGTGCAGGCGCTGCCCGTACACGTCGGTGATCGGGGTCTCCCACGGGATCGGGAGCTGGAACGGGATCGAGAGCTGCTGCTTCGGAGCGAGCTGGAGTGGGCCGCTGACCACCATGCGGTGGAACTCCATCGTGCCCGCGTACTCGGTGTCGTGTCCCTCGACCTCGACCCGGGTGACCAGGCCGATCACCACCTGCTCGATGGCTGCCTCAGCGTCGCCACCGACGAGGTTGACCTGCCCGTCGAGGGTCAGGCCGGGCCGGGTGTTGGGGTTGGTCAGCACGGTGTCCACGCTGGGACCACCCACGCCGAACGCGCTCAACATCTTCTTGAAGACCATCGAAACTCCTGTGCGACAGCCGACCGATCCAGGATGGAGTCGGACGTTGACTCAAGCCGCACCCTATCCAGCACCCCTGTGAGATGGCTGTGAAGTGCCGCGCGACAGGCGTGTCTCCGGGCAGCCGGAAGTTGCGGTAGGGAGCCTTTGGAGCTGATGTCGCAGACGAATCAGCCCGTCGAACACCCGCCTACCGCCCGGCTTCTCCCGCCCACGCCCGGCTTCTCCTGTTGATCAAGAGGTTTCGGTCAACAATCACGCGCAGCTTGACGCAAACCTCTTGATCAACAGAATGATCGACTCGGGTTCCCGGAAACTGGGGTGTCCTGGTCAAGCGGACACCCCGATTTCCATGAAGCCGAGTTGATCAGGGTTGGGTGGGGGCGAATGCGCCGTCCTTCACCCCGTCGACGAACGCGGTCCATCGATCGGCACCGTAGACGAGGGTGGCCGCCGCGCGATCCTTGCTGTCGCGCACCGCCACCCGACCTGACCCGTCCAGCACCGGCCCCGCCTCCACACAGCTACCACCGTTGCTGTCGCTCTTGCTGCTGATGTGCCAAGCGACCTCGGACATACCTTCGCTCATCACAACTCCTCCGCGATGCTCGTGATCAATCTCGTTGACTCGCTCTCGCTGAGCGCAGATTCCAGCAGACGACCATAGGCGCGAACGAAGCGCTCAGCCTTCGGCGACTCAAGGTAGAGCCGCCCGCCCAAAGACTCCACGTAGGCAACCGCAGGATACGGCTTTGGCAGCCGGAATATCCAGAACGTACCGTCGAGCCCATGGTGCAGGGCCACGCCGAACGGCATGACTCTGATGGCCACGTTGCTCGTTCGCTGCGCCTGCGCGAGGTGGTGCAGTTGTCGCCGCCACACCTCCGGCCCCCCGATCGTACGATGCAGCGCAGCCTCGTCGATCACGGCCGATATCACGAGTGGGCGGCGTCGCCTCAGAACCTCTTGGCGGGCCATCCGAAGATCCACCCAACGGTTGATCTTCGCTTCGGTGACACCCGGTTCTGCCGCGTTGCGAATCACGGCCTCGGCGTACTCGCGAATTTGTAGCAGCCCCGGAACCAGGGTGAGGTGGAAGCAGCACACCTGCTCCGCACGACCCTCCAGCCAGGGATATTCGATGAAGGAGGCGTCCACGACGTCGCCGTAGTCCTCGTCCCACCGGTCGGTGCGCCACACTTCCTCGGCGAGCGCCAGGAGGCGGGCCCGCTCAGCTGCGTGGTGGAATCCGTAGAGATCCAGCAGTGCTATCACATCACCCTTGCGAATCGGCCAGTCCGCGCGTTCGTACCGACCAAGCGCGGACATGTCTCGTTGCAGATGCTCAGCGACAAGCTTCAACGTCATCCCCCGCTCCTCCCGCAGGGTCCGCAATTGCTGACCCAGCCACTGCGCACGCAGGGTCCGGATGAACGGCTTATGCGGCATGGTCCACCTCTCGAATCGTTGGCGATGCCCGCGTAGGAACCATTGCTCCAGTTCAGGGCGACTGGAAACGTGACCTGCGGGTGAGGGTGATCGCCGGCCCCCGGGGAAGCCCGGTGCAAACACGGCAACCGCGGCTGTGCCAACAGCCGAGAAGGTGACGAGAGACGGCTTTGCGAGTGGCAGTCGCATACCGGGCTCTCGTCGGGTCTCAACTAGGGCGTCGGGATGTGCGAATCCCGGCCCCGAACCGACTTGAACGAATAACTACCACGGGAAAGGGCGCCCCCGCGACTCTGACCCGCCCTCCGATTCACGACGCGCGAGGTGACGAATGACCCGAGGCACGCTCTACGACGGCACGCGGCTGGCTCGGCTGCACCCGAGCCAGGTCCGCGACCGGCAGTTCACCATCGTCGGTTTCGGTCGACGAGGTCTGGACGCCGGGGAGGTACGACGGTTCCTGCACCGCGTCGCGCTCGACCTGGCGACGTTGCACCACGATGTGGCACGGCTCAGCGAGGAGAACGCGCGGGTGAAGCGCGCGCTGCGCGACTGGCAGAGCGCCTGGTCCGAGCGGCATCGCCGGTGAGTCCGGGATGGGAGCACCAGTACAGCGGGCTCTTCACGCCGCTGCCGCGGTTCGCCGTCGAGGCGTACCCGGAGAAGCCCCGGCATGTGATCCACCTGCCGGTGGCTGTCCCCGACCTGACGGGGGGCCTGGACCTGGCGCGGACGCTCGCCCGCTCGCTGGCCTCCATGCCGCAGGTCGACGTCGGCGGCACCACCGTCTCGGCGGAGGACGCGCAGCACGTACGACACTGGGTCTTCTGCGACCGGATCCTGCCCGGTCGTCGCCGCTGCGCGCGGCAGGCCGACCACGCCGGGACCTGCCTCCCGGACGAGGATCCATAGGTCGATCACCGCGGACGATCACCGCGGACACAACACCGCGGTCGGCTGGGGATTCAGCCCGGTTCGACGACGACCAGCTCACCTACCTGTTCGCCGATGGTGGCGCGGGCCTCGGCGGGCAGGCCGGCGTCGGTGATCAGCACGTCGGCGGCCTCCAGTGGGGCGATGGTGGCGATGCCGATCGTCTCCCACTTGGTGTGGTCGGCGAGCACCACCAGCCGACGGGCCGCGCCGATGAGGCACCTGTTGACCCCGGCCTCCAGCAGGTTGGGCGTGGTGAAGCCGGTCCGGGGGCTGAGGCCGTGCACTCCGAGGAAGAGCAGGTCGACGTTGAGCACGCTGATCGCCGCCTCGGCCACCGGCCCGGTCAGCGCGTCCGACGGGGTGCGGATGCCGCCTGTCAACACGACTGTCTGGTCGGCGCGCGGGTTCTGGTACAGGGCGTCGGCGACCGGGATCGAGTTGGTGACCACGGTCAGCCCGCGTACGTCGGAGAGGAGCCTGGCAAGCGCGGCGGTGGTGGTGCCGGCGGACAGCGCGATGGCCATCCCCGGCTCCACCATCGTCGCCGCCTGTTCGGCGATGGCCCGCTTCTCCGCCTGCTGGCGGATCGACTTCGCGGCGAAGCCGGGCTCCTCGGCGGAGCCCGGCCCGGCCAGGGTCGCGCCGCCGTGCACCTTGTCGACCAGGCCGCGCTCGGCCAACACCTCCAGGTCACGCCGGATCGTCATGTCGGACACGCCGAACCGACTGACCAGGTGACTCACCCGCACCCCGCCACGTTGGCGGATCAGGTCGAGAATGGCGGTCTGCCGCTGTTGGGCGAGCATGTGGGGAACTCCTTCGCGCGGTGGCTGTCAGGCCGGGTCGTGAGGCTGGTCCTCGCGGACGACTGCCACCTCGCCGGCCGGCAGCGTCAGCTCACCGGCACATCGCGAACCGGTCAACAGCTCTACGCCGCTCACCGGGAGCCGTACCTCGGTCGGGGTGTGGTTGATCGCGAACAGCCAGGTCCGGTCGCCGTCGCGGCGGCGGACCACCTCCACCCCGGACGGCGCCGTCGTCGCCGGGCGGACGCCGGCCTCGTCGAGCAGCCGGGCGACCAGCCGGTCGGTGGCCGGCTCGTCCAGCCGGGTGCCGACGTACCAGGCAGCGCCGTCGCCGACCCGGTGCCGGGTCAGCGCCGGCACGCCCGGCAAGGGCCCATCGGTGTACGACGCCAGCACCTCGGCGCCGTCGGGGTGCAGCCACTCGGTCCACACGTCGGCGGTGCTGCCGTCGTCGAGTCGGACCTGCTCGCCCTCGCGCAGCGGGAAGAACTCCTCGGTCCGGACGCCGAGCAACTCGCGGAACGCGCCGGGGTAGCCGCCCAGCCGGATGTGGTCGTTGGCGTCCACGATGCCGCTGAAGTAGGTGACCGCCGCCGTGCCGCCGGCCTCGACGTAGGAGTGCAGCGCCTCGACGTCGGCGTCCCGGACCAGGTAGAGGGTCGGCACCAGGACCAGCCGGTAGCGGTCGAGGTCGGCGGAGGGGTGGACGATGTCGGCGGTCACGCCCGCCCGCCAGAGCGAACCATAGAGGGCCTTGAGCCGGTCGGTGTAGGTGACGTCGACGGTTGGGTGCGAATCCAACTCGACGCCCCACCACGCCTCCCAGTCGAAGAGGATCGCCACGTCGGCGTCGACCCGACTACCGCGTACCTCGGCGAGGGCCTTGAGGTCCGCGCCGAATTGGCAGACCTCGCGGAAGACCTTGGTGTCCGGCCCGGCGTGCGGCACCAGCGCGGAGTGGAACTTCTCCGCGCCGGCCCGGGAGGCACGCCACTGGAAGAAGAGCACCCCGTCCGCGCCGCGCGCGACGTGCGCGAGGCTGTTGCGCCGGAGCTGACCGGGGAGCTTGGCGACGTTGCGCGGCTGCCAGTTGACCCCGCTCGTGGAGTGCTCCATGAGCAACCACGGGTCGCCACCGGCGACGCCCCGGGTGTGGTCGGCGGCGAGCGCGATCCCGAGGTGCGCCCGCGGGTCGGCGGCGGTCAGGTAGTGGTCGTTGGAGACGAGGTCCACGTCGGAGGCCCAGGAGTGGTAGTCCATGTGCTTGACGTCCATGCCGATCATGAAGTTCGTGGTGACCGGCTGCCGGACGAGGGTCCGCAACACCTCGCGCTCGGCGCGCAGCTGGGCGCGCTGCTCGTCGGAGGAGAACCGCAGGAAGTCCAGCTGCTGCGTGGGGTTGGCGAAGGTCGGCGCGGTGCGCGGTGGGTTGATCTCGGCCCAGTCGCCGTAGCGCTGGCTCCAGAACGCGGTGCCCCAGGCGACGTTGAGTCGGTCCAGGTCGCCGTAGCGCCCGCGTAGCCAGCCACGGAACGCCTCGGCGCTGACGTCGCAGTAGCAGTGCACGTTGTGGCAGCCCAGTTCGTTGGAGACGTGCCACATGACCACGGCGGGGTGCTCGGCGTACCGGCTGGCGACGGCCCGCACCAGCTCCAGCGACCGCTCGCGGAACACCGGCGAGCTGGGGCAGTACGCCTGTCGTCCACCCGGCCAGAGGATCGCGCCGTCGGCCCGGCGGGGCAGGGTCTCCGGGTACGCGCGGGCCAGCCACGGCGGTGGGCTGGCGGTGGCGGTGGCCAGGTCGACCTGGATGCCGCCGTCGTGCAGCAGGTCCAGCACCCGGTCCAGCCAGCCGAACTCGAACCGGCCCGGGGTGGGCTCCAGCAGTGCCCAGGAGAAGATGCCGACGGAGACCAGGTTGACCCCGGCCCGGCGCATCAGGGCCACGTCCTCCGTCCAGGTCTCCTCGGGCCACTGCTCGGGGTTGTAGTCGCCGCCGAAATAGATGCTGTCGCCCTGCCATCGCCGCATGACAGCTGAGGGTGCACCCGCCCGTCCGGTGAAGTCAACAGGTTCCAACATCGAGCTTCTTCTTCACGGGTTCTCGGTAACGGCCGTGTCACGACTGGGTTATCAGAGGCGAACTGCCCTCTTGACAGCGCCCGACCGCAGGGTAGCTTGAGCCCCCAATGGCCGTTCGTGTTCGCCAATGTGGATTCTCGGTGGATCTCAATGTGTGGTCACGACGCCGGGCCTGCCTTCACCACCCCTGATGGCCCTTGGACGTAGCTCCTCTTCATCCGCAGGAGGCACAGATGTCCCGTCCCCAATCCCAAGCCGAGTACCTGGCTCGGCTCGTACCGCCCTCAGTCGCCGGCATCAACCGACGATCGGTGCTTGCCGGCGCGGCCGGCACGGGTGCGCTGCTCGGCACCGGCCTGCTCGCCGGCTGCGGCGACGACTCCGGCTCCGGTGGGTCCAGCAAGGACGTGTCGCTCGGCTCGAACCAGTCCGACCCGAAGCCGAAGGACGTCCTGGTCAAGGTCACCGACGGGTTCAAGACGTCGTCCGGGGTCCAGGTCGGAATCAACACCGTCGACCACAACACGTTCCAGGAGAACATCAACAACTACCTGCAGGGCAAGCCGGACGACGTGTTCACCTGGTTCGCCGGTTACCGGATGCGCTTCTTCGCACAGAAGGGCCTGGCCAGTGACATCAGCGACGTGTGGAACAAGCTCTCCGGCTACTCCGACGCGTTCAAGAAGGCATCCACCGGCGACGACGGCAAGCAGTACTTCGTGCCGGGGACGTACTACCCGTGGGCGGTCTTCTACCGCAAGTCGGTGTGGCAGCAGTACGGCTACCAGGTGCCGAAGACCATCAGTGAGTTCACCGCACTCGGCGCGCAGATGAAGAAGGACGGGCTGATCCCGATCGCCTTCGCCGACAAGGACGGCTGGCCGGCGATGGGCACCTTCGACATCCTCAACCTGCGGATCAACGGCTACCAGTTCCACGTCGACCTGATGGCCGGCAAGGAGGCCTGGACCTCCGACAAGGTCAAGAAGGTCTTCGACACCTGGGCCGGCCTGCTCCCCCTGCACCAGCCCGACAGCCTCGGCCGCACCTGGCAGGAGGCCGCGCAGTCGTTGCAGCAGAAGAAGAGCGGCATGTACCTGCTCGGCCTCTTCGTCGGTCAGCAGTTCAGCAACGACGAGCAGGACGACCTCGACTTCTTCACCTTCCCCGAGATCGACCCGTCGATCGGCGCCAAGGCGCTGGACGCCCCGATCGACGGGTACATGATGGCCCGCAAGCCCAAGAACGAGGACAACGCGCGCAAGTTGCTGGAGTACTTCGGCGGCAAGGCCGCGGCGGACATCAACCTCAAGAACGACCCGGCCGTGCTCGTCGCCAACAGTGGCGCGGAGGTCGGTGGCTATACCGCGCTGCAGAAGAAGGCCGCCGACCTTGTCGGGTCGGCCACCGAGATCGCCCAGTTCCTCGACCGGGACACCCGGCCGGACTTCGCCTCCACGGTGATGATCCCGGCGCTGCAGCAGTTCATCAAGAACCCCAAGGACATCGACGGTCTCACCTCGTCCATCGAGAACCAGAAGAAGTCGATCTTCACTGACTGACGGCGGAAGGGGGAGGACATCGTGTCCGACCTGCCCCTGATCCAAGCGGATCGCGCCGTGCCGCCGCCGGCAGCGACCACCTCCACGGGTGGTCGTCGCCGGCGGCTACGGCTCCTGTCCCGCACCGACCGCGTGGTCATCACGCTGATGGTGCTCGTCCCGCTGCTGCTCGTCACCGGGTTCGTCTGGCTGCCGGCGGCGGCCACCGTGCTGCTCTCCGGCACCAACTGGGACGGCATCGGCCCCCTCAACGAGATCGAGTTCGTCGGCGCGCGCAACTACAGCGACGTGGTGAACATCTACCCGCCGTTCGTGCCGGCGGTGCAGCACAACCTGCTCTGGCTCGCGTCGCTGTTCGTTGTCGCCACCCCGTTCGGCATGTTCCTGGCCGTGCTGTTGGACAAGGAACTGCGCGGCAGCCGCTTCTACCAGACCGCGCTCTACCTGCCGGTGGTGCTCTCGCTGGCGCTCATCGGCTTCGTCTGGCAACTGCTCTACTCTCGCGACCAGGGCCTGGTCAACGCCGTCTTCGGCAGCAGCATCGACTGGTACGGCGACTCGAACGTCAACATCTGGGCCGTCATGGTCGCCTCCGGGTGGCGGCACGTCGGCTACATCATGCTGCTCTACCTGGCCGGTCTGAAGGGCGTCGACCCGTCGCTTCGCGAGGCCGCGGCTGTCGACGGCGCCTCGGAGAGCCGGACGTTCTTCCGGGTCGTGTTCCCGGTGCTGCGGCCGATCAACATCATCGTGCTGGTGGTGACCGTGATCGAGTCACTGCGCGCGTTCGACCTGGTCTGGGTGGTCAACAAGGGCCGCAACGGGCTCGAGCTGATCTCCGCGTTGGTCACCCAGAACGTGGTGGGTGAGGCGAGCCGGATCGGGTTCGGCTCGGCACTGGCGACGATCATGCTGGTCGTCTCGCTGGTCTTCATCACCATCTACCTGGCGACAGTGATGAGGGAGAACCGGGAATGAGCGTCGACACTCCGGCCCGCCGCCGGCTGACCCCGGCGCGGCTGCTGCTGCACGGCTTCCTCATCGTCGTCTCGCTGGCCTGGCTCTTCCCGATCGCCTGGGCGGTGCTGACCTCGCTGCGCTCGTACGACTACACCGCCGCGAACGGCTACGTCTCCCTCGGCGGCTGGACCTTCGACAACTACCTCACCGCCTGGCGGACGGCGGAGTTCGGGCAGCACTTCCTCAACTCGGTGTACATCACCGTCCCGGCGGTGCTGCTCACCCTCTTCCTCGCCTCCTGCGTGGCGTTCGTCATCGCCAGGTTCAGTTGGAAACTCAACCTCGTGCTGCTCGGGGTGTTCACCGCGGCCAACCTGCTGCCCCAGCAGGCGCTGCTCATCCCGCTGTTCCGGCTGTTCACCGAGGTGCCACTGCCCGAGTTCATGAGCGACTCCGAGCTGCTCTACGACAGCTACTGGGGCCTGATCCTGATCAACGTGGCCTTCCAGTGCGGGTTCTGCGTCTTCGTGCTCAGTAACTACATGAAGGCGCTGCCCCGCGACCTGTACGAGGCGGCGATGGTGGACGGGGCGAGCATCTGGCGGCAGTACTGGCAGGTCACCATGCCGCTGTGCCGGCCGGCCCTGGCCGCGCTTGCCACGCTCGAGGTGACCTGGATCTACAACGAGTTCTTCTGGGCCACCGTCCTCATGCGCACCGGCGACAAGTTCCCGGTAACCAGCTCGCTCAACAACCTGCGCGGTGAGTTCTTCACCGACAACAACCTCGTCTCGGCGGGCAGCGTGCTCGTCGCGATCCCCACCCTGGTGATCTTCTTTATGCTCCAGCGGCACTTCGTTCGGGGCCTGACCTTGGGAGCCTCGAAGGGATGACGATCCTGCACCTGCGCCGCGCGCGGACCAGCCTGGTGCTCGACGCGCGCGGCCCGGGGCTGCCCCGGGTCGTGCACTGGGGCGGCGACGTCGGCGACCTCGACGACGACGGCCTGCGCCACCTCACCGACGCGACAGTACCGCCGGTGGTGCCGAGCAGCTTCGACGAACCGACAGTGCTGTCCCTGCTGCCCGAGGCGAGCGCCGGCTGGAGCGGCCGACCAGGGTTGGCCGGACACCGCGACGGGCGGGACTGGTCCACCTCCTTCCGCCTCGACGGCGTGGACGTGCACGACACCGGGCCCGACGCGGCGGTGCTGACCGTGCGGGCGTCGGACCCGGCCGCCGGGTTGAGCCTGGCCACCGAGATCACCCTCGACCCGCACGGCCTGCTGACCGTTCGGCACCGGCTGCGCAACGACGGCGACAGCGCGTACGAACTGCGGGAGCTGACGCCGGCGCTGCCGGTGCCGGCGGTCGCCACCGAACTGCTCGACCTGACCGGCCGGTGGTGTCGGGAACGGTCCCCGCAGCGGCACCCGTGGCCGCACGGCGCCTGGGTCCGCGAGGGCCGGCGCGGGCGTACCGGGCACGACGCCACCCTGCTGCTGGTGGCCGGCACCGCCGGGTTCGGCTTCGGCCACGGCGAGGTCTGGGCGGTGCACACCGCGTGGAGCGGCGACCACGTGACGTTCGGCGAGCGGCGGCCCACCGGCGAGTCGACACTCGGTGGCGGTGAACTGCTGGCCCCCGGGGAGATCCGGCTCGGCCCCGGCGACACGTACGAGACTCCCCTGCTCTACGCGGTCTGGTCCGACGCCGGCCTGGACGGGCTCAGCGACGTACTCCATCAGCACGTGCGGGCCCGCCCCGGGCACCCGCGCTCCCCCCGCCCGGTGACCCTCAACGTCTGGGAGGCGGTCTACTTCGACCACGACCTGGACCGTCTGCGGGCGCTCGCCGACCGGGCCGCGCAGATCGGCGTGGAACGGTTCGTGCTCGACGACGGCTGGTTCCGCGGCCGCCGCGACGACACCGCCGGGCTCGGCGACTGGTCCGTGGACGAGGGTGTCTGGCCGGACGGCCTGCAACCGCTCATCGACCACGTCACCGGCCGGGGCCTCCAGTTCGGCCTCTGGGTCGAGCCGGAGATGGTCAACCCCGACTCGGACCTGTTCCGTGCGCACCCCGACTGGCTGCTCTCCGTGCCGGGGCGGCTGCCGCCGGCCTGGCGTCACCAACAGGTGCTCGACCTGGGCCGCCCCGAGGCGTACGACCATGTTCTGGAACGTCTCGACACGCTGCTCACCGATCACCCCGGCATCAGGTACCTCAAGTGGGACCAGAACCGGGACCTCACCGAGGCCGGGCACCACGGCCGCCCCGGCGTGCACGGGCAGACCCTGGCGGTCTACCGGCTCTTCGACGAGTTGCGCGGCCGGCACCCGGGTGTGGAGATCGAGAGCTGCTCGTCCGGCGGGGCCCGGGTGGACCTGGCCATCCTGGCGCGCACCGACCGGGTCTGGGCCAGCGACTGCAACGACGCGCTGGAGCGGCTCAGCATCCAACGCTGGACGGGGCTGCTGCTGCCACCGGAGCTGATCGGCACCCACGTCGGCCCGGAACGCTCGCACACCACCCACCGCGTACACGACCTGGGTTTCCGGGCGGCGACCGCGCTCTTCGGCCACCACGGAATCGAGTGGGACATCGCCTCGATCAGCGCTGCCGAACAGACCGAGCTGGCCGCCTGGGTGGCACTGCACAAGCGGCTGCGCCCGCTGCTGCACGCCGGTCGGGTGGTCCGGGTCGACCACCCGGACCCGGCCGTCTGGGCGCACGGCGTGGTCGACCACGACAACACCCGAGCGGTGTACGCGGTGGCACGGCTGACCACGTCGGTGACGCAGGTGCCCGGCCCGGTGCGGCTGCCGGGCCTCGACCCGGGCCGGCGGTACCGGGTGCGGCAGGTGTCGGGCGTACCGGCCCCGGCGACCATCGACCTGGCTGCGCCCACCTGGCTGGCCGGTGGGGTCACCCTCAGCGGGGCGGCGCTGGCCCGGGTGGGTGTGCAACTTCCCGCTCTGCACCCGGAGCAGAGCCTGGTGCTGGAGGTCGACGCCGTCGACTAGAAACTTTTTGCTCGGGGTGTCGAGAACCGTGATGCCTGCTTCTACCTCAGGGTGAGAGCACCGACGAGGGTGCGCGGGTGTGAGGAGCCAACGATGAAGTACATGCTGCTGATGCAGTTCAGCGCCGCCGGGACCGACTTCCCGAGCATCGACACCTGGACGCCGGAGGAGATCCGGGCGCACATCGCGTTCATGGGCGAGGTCAACGACAAACTCACCGCCGCCGGGGAGTGGGTCGACGGGCAGGGCCTCGGTGGCCCGCAGCAGGCCCGCATCGTCCGGGCTGGTGAGGGCGGAGCACCGGTGGTCACCGAGGGGCCGTTCGCCGAGACGAAGGAGTTCCTGGCCGGGTTCTGGATCGTCGACTGCGAGAGCCCGCAGCGGGCGGTGGAGTTGGCCGCGCACATCTCCACCGCACCCGGCCCCGGCGGCCGACCGCTGAACATGCCGATCGAGGTGCACCCGGTGATGTCCGCCCCAGCGCAGGAGCTGTGAGGGCTGAACACCGAACCCCACGTCGAGGACCTGCTGCGCGAGTTGGCGCCGCAGGTCCTCGGCGTGCTCAGCCGCCGCTTCGGTGACTTCGCGACCGCCGAGGACGCGGTGCAGGAGGCGCTGCTCGCCGCCGCCACCCAGTGGCCGACCGAGGGGCTGCCGGCGAACCCCCGGGGCTGGCTGATCCAGGTCGGTTACCGCCGGATGATCGAGCTGGTCCGCGGTGAGCAGGCCCGACGCCGCCGGGAGGACCTGGTCGCCCGCCAGGACCCGGAGGACCGCGCGTACGCACCGGCCGCGGACGAGGAGTTGACCGCTGAGCGGGACGACACCCTGGTCCTGTTCTTCCTCTGCTGCCACCCGGCGCTCGCCCCGACGTCGGCGGTGGCGCTGACCCTGCGCGCGGTCGGCGGGTTGAGCACCGCTGAGATCGCCCGCGCGTTCCTGGTGCCCGAAGCGACGATGGCGCAGCGGATCAGCCGGGCCAAACAACGCATCCGGGCGTCCGGGCTGCCGTTCCGGATGCCCGAGCCGGCGGAGCGCGCCGCGCGGTTGATCGCCGTACGACAGGTGCTCTATCTGGTCTTCACCGAGGGGCACACCAGCACCGCCGGCGCGGACCTGCGCCGGGTCGACCTCGTGGCGGAGGCGATCCGGCTGACCCGCGCGCTGCACACGCTGCTACCCGACGACAGCGAATCGGCCGGGCTGCTGGCGTTGATGCTGCTCACCGAGGCCCGAGGTCCGGCACGGAGCGGGCCCTCCGGCGAGCTGATCTCGCTTGCCGACCAGGACCGCAGCCGCTGGGACGCGACGGCGATCGCCGAGGGCATCGCACTTGTCACCCGGGCCCTGCCGCGCGGGCCGGTCGGCCCGTATCAGGTGCAGGCCGCCATCGCCGCCGTCCACGACGAGGCGCCGAGCACCGAGCAGACCGACTGGCCGCAGATCCTGGCGCTCTACGAGGTGTTGGAACGCCTGGCCGGTAGCCCGGTGGTGGCCCTCAACCGGGCCGTGGCCACGGCCATGGTGCACGGCCCGACCGCCGGCCTGGCCGCCCTCGACGCGCTCGCCGACGACCCGCGGTTGACCGGACACCACCGACTGGCCGCCGCGCGCGCCCACCTGCACGAGATGGCCGGCGACCGGGCCCGGGCGATCGCCGACTACCGGGCCGCCGCCGCCCGTACGAGCAGCCGCCCCGAACAGCTCTACCTGACCATGCGGGCAGCCCGGCTGGCCACCGAGTGCGGGCAACCCCTGCCTCCGTCGGTCGCAGCCGAGCCGTAGACGACCCGTCTCTCTCGGCGGTCCGGCCCGCCGGACGACCGACCGACCGTCGGAGGCTCGTCGCGGGGGCGGCGGTCCCCCGGTCCCGGTCCGGCTGGGGTACGACGTCGGCAGCGTCACCGCAGCGGCCGGCAATCTTGGACACTTTCCGTTCGGTACTGACGGAAAGTGTCCAAGATCTACCGTGCCGACTCCTTCTCACGCCGTCATCACCGTCGCGAGCACGGTTGGGACCGTCGGGTGAGCCAGTGCCGCTCACTCGACGCGGATCAGCGGGTAGTGTCTCGGGCCGCCTATGGAGCTGATGTCGTAGACGAGTCACCGCATCGGCAGGGGGCCGGAGGCCGGGTCGCAGGTGCCGGGTGGCGGGTGGCGGGGGCCGGGGGCCGGGTGGCGGGGGCCGGGTGGCGGGGGGCCGGGTGGCGGCTCGGCCGATTCGTTTGTGGCATCAGCTCCAAAGGAGCCTCATGTCAGGTGTGGGGGCCGCACGGTCGTCACGCCCACGGATCGGCTGGACGCGGACGTCGTCCGCACTAGCCTGGGCGGCGACGTGTTGACCGACCACGGAGGACCGGGGAGACGCATGGCGTACGTGCTGCTGGGGATCGCCATCCTCGCCGAGGTGATGGCGACCAGCCTGATCAAGAGCACCGCCGGCTTCAGCCGCCTCTGGCCGACGGTGGCGTGCCTCGGCGGGTACGCGCTGGCCTTCCTCCTGCTGGCCCAGGCCGTCAAGGAGATCCCGGTGGGGGTGGCGTACGCGCTCTGGTCGGGTCTGGGCACCGCGGCGATCGTGGCGATCGGGGCGGTGTTCCTGGGTGAGTCGGTGGGGCTCGCCAAGCTCACCGGCATCGCGCTGATCATCGCCGGGGTGGTCATCGTGAACCTGGCCGGGGAGCACTGATCGGTACGGTTCCGGTGGTCGGGTCCGGTGCCGGACCCGACCACCGATCCGACCGTCAGCTCGCCGTGCAGCTCAGCACTGGCGGGCTGTTGGTGCCGGTCCAACTGCCGAGGAAACCGAAGCTGGCGCTGGCCCCGGCGGCCAGCCGCCCGTTGTAGTCGGTGTTACGCGCGGTCACCGTGGTTCCGCTGCTGGTGAGGGCCACATTCCAGGACTGGGTGACACGCTGGCCGTTGGCGAAGGTCCACCCGGCGGTCCAGCCGGTGATCGCCTTCGCGCCGGCGGTCACCCGCACCTCACCCTGGAAGCCACCCTGCCACTGGTTCGTCACCGTGTACGTCGCCGTGCAACCACCGGCGGGCGGCGGCGTCGTGGGCGGAGGCGTGGTCGGCGGTGGCGTCGTCGGCGGTGGTGTGCCGCCGAAGACGCTTGCCTCGCGGGCGGTCTGCCGGATGCCGTTGGCGCCGTTGAAGAGACGCCGACCCCAGTCGGTCAGGTTCGCCGGGTTGAAGTTGGTGGCCAGGTCGAGATACTCGACTCCACCACCGTTGCCGCTCCACGACCAGCCCAACCAGCCGATGCCGTTGGCCTGGCTGTAGGCGAGGATGGTGTCCTCGTCCGGGTTCCCGTCGGAGTGGTTGAAGCCGAACTCACCGACCACGATCGGCAGTCCCGCACTGCGGAACCGGCCCAGGTAGTCGCTGATCTCTGCGGCGGTGTCGAACACGCCGTACATGTGGACCGAGAAGACCGTGTTGCGCGCCGGGTCGGCGGCGAAGACCGACGCGGCGTTGTCGCGCATGGTGAACGACCAGTCCTGCCCCCAGTTCGGGGCGTCCACCATGATCGTGTGGGTCAACCCGCCAGCCCGTAGGCGCTTGATCGCACTGGCGTTGTCGGTGGCCCAGGAGGCGTAGTTCTGGTTGCCGTACGGCTCGTTGCCGATGTTGACGATGACGTAGCGCTCCTGGCCGACGAGGACGTCGGCGAGGCTGAGCCAGTAGTCGACGGCGCGGGCGAGGGTGATCGCGCCGCTCTGCTCGCCGTACCCGGTGGTGTCGTGCACCTCCAGCACACAGATCAGCCGGTTGGCCTTGCACAGCGAGATGACGTTGGCGACGTCGGCGTTGGTGTTGCGGGTCCACCTGTCGCCGCTGGAGAGCACCACCCGCACGGTGTTCGCGCCGAGCGCCTTGACGTCGGCGAACGAGCTGGTCTGCTGCGGATACCAGGTGTGCGCGTGGTTGACGCCGCGCATGATGAATTCGGCGCCGTTGGCGTCGTACAGCTTGCCGCCGGCGACGGAGAAACCAGCCGCGGCGTGCGCCGGCTGGCCGAACGCCAGCACGGTGACGAGCAACGCGAGCAGTGTCGCGCCGGCGGCGGAGAGTCGAGTCTTCATGGCCTTCCTCAGGGAGGACCCCCGGTGCCCGACAGGGGTGGGGACGTGACAGGGAAGGCGGCTGCAGCCCGGCAGCCGCGCCCGGCTCCCGGCGCAGGCATCAGCGTAGGACGATGGACTGGCCCGTCGCAACCGGTTCAGTTGACGGGCCCGCAGCCCGGACAGCCGCAACGGCCCACGCGGGCGCGGGCCGTCACGGGGCGGTCATCCCCACCACAGGATGTGCGCCACACCCGGCTCTTAACCGGTTAAGAGCGACGGTAGGCAGGTGACCGCGATCCGTCAAGCATCGCGGTGGTCGAACCGGACGGGAGGGTTGAGGGTCGTGCACCGGGGTATCCCGGGAACGATTCGTCAGCGAGAGGGGAAACCACATGGTCAGCGTCGGCTACACCCTGATGAGCGAGCAGGCCGGGCCCAAGCAGCTGGTTGACCATGCGGTACGGGCCGAGGCGGCTGGCTTCGACCAACTGGTGGTGTCCGACCACTACTACCCCTGGCTGGACTCGCAAGGGCACTCCCCGTACGCCTGGTCGGTGCTCGGCGCGGTCGCCCACGCCACCTCCCGCGCGGAGCTGATGTCGTTCGTGACCTGCCCGATCCGCCGTTACCACCCGGCCGTGGTCGCGCAGAAGGCGAGCACGATCGGGGCACTCTCGGACGGCCGGTTCACCCTCGGCCTGGGCGCCGGGGAGAACCTCAACGAGCACGTGGTCGGCGGCTGGCCGCACGTCCAGCAGCGGCACGAGATGTTCGAGGAGGCGTTGCAGATCATCCGGCCGTTGCTCAACGGGGAGACGCTGACGTTCTCCGGCAACCACTTCGACGTGCCCGACGCCTACGTCTGGGACCGCCCGGACCAGCCGGTGCCGATGGCCATCGCCGCGTCCGGTCGGCAGTCCGCGACGCTTGCCGCCGAGTACGGCAGTGGCCTGATCTCCACCGAGCCCGACCGGCACCTCATCGAGATGTACGACGACGCCGGAGGCGCCGGCCAGCCCCGCTACGGTCAGGTGGCCATCTGCTACGGCCCCGACGAGGCGGAGTGCCGCAAGATCGTGCACGACCAGTTCCGCTGGTTCGGGATGGGGTGGAAGGTCAACGCCGACCTGCCCGACCCGGACTCCTTCGCCGCCGCCACCCAGTTCGTCCGCGAGGAGGACGTCGCCGAGGGCATTCCCTGCGGCCCGGACGTGGACGCGCACGTCGAGGCGTTCCGCGCGTTCGTCGACGCCGGCTTCACCCACGTGGCGATCATCCAGGTCGGTGGGGAGACCCAGCCGATGTTCCTGGACTGGGCGCAGGACCAGCTGCTGCCCCGGCTGCGCGAGCTGTGAACCACCCGGAGATCACCACACCGGCGCTCGTGGTGACCGGCGGTCGCGGACGCGATCCGGCACCTGCTCGCTTCGCCCCTCAGCCCGCACTCACGGACAGGTGAACGGCATGCGCTTCGGCAACACGGAGATCCGCCCGCTCGGTGGTGGCCTCGGCTGCCTCCTGATGATCCTCTTCTCGGTCGTGGCCTCGGTGGTGCTGACCGTCCTGCTGAATCTGGTGCTCTGAAAGTCCGGCAGCATCAGCCGGCGGACAGGTCCAGGGTGGCGAGTAGCGGATAGTGGTCGGAGGCCGTGGCTGCCACGCCGCCGCGGACCACCCGACAGTCGCGTACCCGTTGCGCCACAGCGAGACTGCCGAGCAGGTAGTCCAGCCGCATACCCGCGAACTCGGCCCCGCCGAGTTCGGTGGGCACGGTGAGGCCGGCGGCCTCGGGCGCGTCGGCGTTGCCCGACGGCCAGAGGTCGACGAGACCGGCGTCGAGCAGCCGGGCGATCGCGCGGGTGTCCACCGTGTCACCGGAGCGACGCAGGTGCCGCCGCCGGTAGAGGGTCTGCATGCCGGCCAGCCGAGCGGTGTGGTCGACGGTCGGGTCGAGCGAGTTGAGGTCACCCGTGACAAGCGTCAGCGGCCCCTGGTGGCGGCGCATCGCGGCGACCAACCAGTCGACCTCCATCCGTCGCCGGCCCCCGGAGTACGGGTACAGGTGGGTGCCCAGCACGGTCAACGGACCGGCAGACGTCGCCACCACGACGCGGGCGGCGGCGTGGTGGAACGGGCGGCGCACCGGCCCCGCGTCGACGACCCGGTACGGCGGCCGGACCAACACCGCCACCGGCTGGCCGAAGAAGGACCGGGCCAGGTGGGGCACCATCCCCACCCGGCCCGCCACGGTGGCCATCAGCCCGTCCCGGTCGAAACCGCGCAGCTCCTGTAGGGCCAGCACGTCCGGTGCCTGCTCGTCGACGACCTGGACCACCTGGTCCAGCCGGTCCCGGCCGCCGCGGTCCCGGCCGCCGGTGCGGATGTTCCAGGTCATCACCCGCAGCACGACGGCCGCGCCTAGTCGGCTCGGCCGGCCCGCGCCAGCTCGTCGTCGAGGGTGTCCACGTCCTCCGACTCGATTGCCGGTTGGTTGCCGTCCTTCAGGTCCTCGTTGGGGCGGATCACCAGGTAGAGCAGGCCGATCCAGAGCGCGGAGAGCAGGATCGCGCCCATGAAATCGGTCGGGTGGTGCATCCCCCGGTACATCCGGGAGGTGGCGACCCCGACCGGCATGAGCACGGCCAACCCCACGAAGATCCAACGCCACCACCGATCGGTACGGGGGAACACGATGAGGGTGATCGCCAGCCAGACGCAGATGGTGGCCGCGATGTGCCCGGACGGGAACGACGACGTCGGCATCTGCCCGTCCAGGTTCTCCACCGGAGGACGCGGCCGGTCGACCGCGCGGGCCGACGCGAGGAAGAGGGTCAGCTCCCCCACCATCGCCAGCGCCACGAAGAGCACCGGACGCCAGCGCCGCCACACCGCGAGCACCAGCGGGCAGAACACCAGCGAGATCAGCAGGATGGCGTGGGTGTCACCGAACTTGCTCCACCACCAGCTGACCTCGGTCAGCACCTCGGTGTGCCGCTCGGCGAACCACTGCGGCACCTCGGTGTCGAGGGTGTCGAAGAAGGTGCCCTTGGCGTGGTAGCTGACGTACGTGCCGAAGCCGTACAGCGCCCCGAACACGATCACCCAGCCGACCAGCAGCTCGGCCACCGCCGAACGGGGGTGGGCCAACACGTGTTCCTCGGCCGGGGCGGGCGCGATGTCGTGCCCCGCCTCCGGCTCCAGGCCCTCGGTCAGCGGCGGCACCGGCTTTCCCCGCTCCCGTCGCCACAGGCGGAAGGCGTACGCGGTGACGCCCAACCAGGCGGCCCCGAGCAACCAGGCGGCCACCACGTCCGAGACGAAGTGCACGCCAAGCGCGATCCGGGTCAACCCGACAAGCGCCACCAGCACGCCGACGCCGACGATTGCCGGCTTGCGCCAGCGCGGCGCCATCGCCGGCAGGAACACCAACAGCAGCGCCCCGTACGCGACGAAGGAGCCGAGCGCGTGCCCGCTCGGGAAGCTGTTGCCGGGCGCGCTGGCGATCGGCACGTCCACCACCGGGCGGAGCCGGCCGACGAGCGTCTTCAGCGACGGATCGAGGATCAGACCACCGACCCCGGTGATGATCAGGTAGACGGCGAGTCGGGGTTGACGCCGGATCAGCAGCCCGACCACGGCGATGGTGACCAGCCAGATGAGGATCGGCCGACCGCCCAGGTCCGTCACCGCCTGGAGCACGGTGACGAGCGCGTGGTGGGGGGCGACCAGCCCGTTGAACCACTCGGCGAGCGCGTGGTCGGCATCCTGGAGCGGGCTCCACCGCACCCGGACGAGCAACAACAGCAGCCCGAAGGCCACCCCGGCACCGGTGACGGCCACCAGACCGGCAATGCTCCGTTCGGCGAAATGACCGACCGGACGGTGCGCCACCTCTTTGACCGCGCCCACCCCGCACCTCCCTTTCCTGTCTGGCGAGGCGCTTTACCCGATCCGCGTCCGTCGTACACGCCGGTGCACTAGAGCGCCGACATGTCCCCGGTGTCGTACAGCTCGACACGGTCCGGGTCGGGCTCCCACAGGTCCGGTTGGGCGGGCTCCTGCACACCGATGCGCAGCGCCTCCAACTGGGCGGCGAAGGCCAGCCCACCGAAGAGCGCCATCCCGGTCAGGTTGGCCCAGAGCAGCAGCGCCATCATGCCGGTCAGGGCGCCGTAGGTCTGCCCGAAACCGTCACTGAACCGCACGTACGCGGCGAGCAGCAGGCTGGCCAGCCACCACAGGGCCGTGGCGATGCCGGCGCCGAAGAACAGCCAGGACAGGCCCGGCTGGTTGCGGCGGGGCGCGTGTCGGAACAGCACGGCGACGGCGACGACGGTCAACCCGAGGCTGAGGGGAAAGCGGACCACGTCCCAGATGACGTTGGCGAGCGCGCCCCACTCGTAGTGTTCGCGGACCGAGTCGCCCATCGCGCCGCCGCCGACCAGGATCAGGAAGCCGGCGAGCGCGGGCAGGCCGGCGGTGACGGCGAGGACGGCGGCCCGCAGGTACTTCCGCAGCGCCGGGCGGTCCCGTTCGACACCGTAGATGCGGTTGGCGCCCCGCTCGATCTGGGCCATCGTGGTGGTGAGCGCGAACAGGCCGGTGAGCAGACCGAGGGTGAGCGCCAACTCTCCGGCGTCCTCGACGCGTTCGCCCTCGCCGAGCAGGTCACCGACGACCTGGTCGCTCTGACCGGGGGTGAGCGCCAGCACGGTGTCGGCGACGACCCGGCCGCCCTCCTCGACGCCCAGCTCGCTGATCAGGCCGGTGAGCGCGATCAGGAACGGCACCACGGCGAGGCAGAGTTGCAGCGCGAAGGCTCGCGAGTGGCTGAAGCCGTCGCCGTAGCGGAACCGGATGAAGGCGTCCCGCAGCAGGTGCCAGCCGCCCTGCCGACGCAGCGTGTGCCAGGCGTCGTCGGCGGACAGCTCCTCGTCGGCCATCAGCCGGGTCTCCGGCACGATGCGGGTGCTACTCACGGCGCGCTTCCTCGATCAGCTGCTCGCCCCGCTCCCCGGCGCCCTGTGCGTCGACGGCCAGGTCGGGGGCGTCCTCGGGCTGCGGGACGCAGAGCCAGAGCGCCTGGGGCCGGACCTCCGCGCGCAGCTGCCGGCCCGGGGAGATCAGGTCGCCGTCCAGCTCGCGTGGCTGCGCCCGGTTGCTGCTGACCACCACGCGTCGACCCCGGAACACCTCAAGCTGGGGCACCTGGCCGCTGCGGCGGATCACCGCCCAGCCGAGCGCCAGCCAGTGCCGCAGGTTCTTGGGGGTGAGCACGGCGACGTCGAGCCAGCCGTCGTCGGGCTCGGCCTCGGTCAGCAGGGTCACCCCGCCCTGAAGCCGGCCGACGTTGGCGATCAGGACCGAACGGGCCCGGCGGCGCACTGGCGGCCGGTCGTCGATCCGGATCTGCACCCGCATCGGCCGGTCCCGTAGGTGGCGGACGGCGCCCATCACGTACGCCGGCCAGCCGATGCGGGCCTTTGTCGTCTCGTTGGTGGCGGCGAGCATCTGGGCGTCGAAGCCCATGCCGGCCATCACGGTGAAGTACTGGTCCTCGACAGCGCCGACGTCGAGCAGTCGCCGGCCGCGTTCGACGGCGACCTGGAGCCCGGCGGCCAGGTCGGTGGAGAGCCCCAGGTTGGCGGCGAGCAGGTTGCCGGTGCCCTGCGGCAGCACGGCGAGGGCCACGTCGGTGCCGACGAGCCCGCTGACGCAGGCCATCACGGTGCCGTCGCCGCCGCAGGCGAACACCAGGTCGACGCCGGCCTTGACGGCCTGCTCGGTCTGGCCCCGGCCGGGGTCTTCGACCGTCGTCTCGTACCACCGCGGCTCGGGCCAGCCGGCCGCGGCGAGGGCGTCGTCGACGGTGCGGCGCAGCTCGTCGAGATCGTCGACCTTCGACGGGTTGACCACCACGGCGGAGCGCAACCCGCCATCGCCGCCTGCGGGCCGCCTGTCCTGTCCAGCATCCACGGCGACAGTGTGCAGCACCCGGACGGCTTCAGCGACCCGGCGAGCGGCCCGCGTCGGAAGTGCCACAGACAGGTTTCAAGACGGCCCGACCCGTCAGGCCGCCGCCCGCAGCGCGAGCTCCACCCTCCGGCGCAGATCATCGAGGTCGACGCCGGACTCGGTGAGCACCAACGCCCCCAGCCCTTGCCCCTCCCGGAGCACCCCGAGCAGGATGTGCTCGGTGCCGATGTGCTTGTGCCGCAGGCGCAGGGCCTCCCGCAGGGACAGCTCCAGCGCCTTCTTCGAGCGGGGCGAGAACGGGCCGCCGAGGTAGCGCCTACGCCCCCAGCGGCGGCGCGGCGCCGGCACCGCCTCCCGTAGTGCGTCCGGGCCGAAGGACTGTTCGATGCGGGCCACGATCGCGGCCAGGTCGATGCCGATCTCCCGCAGCGCCGCGGCATCCGCGTCGCCGAGGCCGGCACCGCCGCTGACGGTGTGTCGGCGGACGCGTTCGCGCAGGTCGTCGGCGCGTACTCCGGCGTCGGCGAGCACCCTGCTGGCCAGCCCGGCGTCGTCGGCGAGCAGGGCGAGCAGCAGGTGCTCGGTGCCGACCGGCCGCTGACCCTCGGCCCGCGACTCCTCAAGCGCCCGTCGCACCACGTCGCGCGCCCGGTCGGTGAACCGTTCGAACATCACGCCTCCCAGGATGAGTTGACCGCCGGTCGCCCGGCGTGCTTCTTGTGCACCGCCTGCCGGCTGACCTCGAGCGCGTCGGCGATCTCCTGCCAGGACCAGCCCTGTCGTCGGGCGTTGTCGACCTGGACCACCTCGAGGCGCTCGAGCAGCCGGCGCAGCGCGCGGACGGCGCGCAGCCCGACCCGGGGGTCGGTGCTGCCGGCTGCCGCCGCGAGTTCTGTCGCCTGACTCATGCCGTCAACATACGTTGACAGCTCGCCTTGTGTCAACCCCAGTTGACGCGAACGACCGCAGCGGATCCGACCCGCCACCGTGCTCATCCGACTACCCTCGGTCAGGGACAGCTTGGTCGTGCCGGGCGCGACGCCCGGGAGGTGATATCGGATGGCCGCACCCGCCGACGCAGCGGTGCTTGTCGGCCTCGGGTCGGAACTCGACCTCCCGGTCGTCGAGCAGGCCGCGCAGGAGGCCGCCGGCCACGGCCGGCCACTGCACCTGCTGCACACCTTCGACTGGCGCGCGGCCTTCGCCGCGGAGACCGTGGCCGCGCCCCGCGACCAGGCCGAGAAGCTGATCACCCGCGCCGCCCAGCTCGCCCACCAGACCGAGCCGGAGTTGACCGTACGCGGGGAGATCGTGGAGAGCGCCATGCTGCCCACCCTGATCCGCCGCTCGGAGGCCGCCTTCCTGCTTGCCGTCGGCGACAGCGGCATGGCGGGCAGTGGCCAGTGCGTGCCGGCCGAGACGACCGCCGTGCAGCTGGCGGCGCGGGCCGGTTGCCCCCTACTGGTGGTCCGGCGGGAGCCACCGCCGCAGGGCCCGGTGCTGGTGGGCGTGGACGGCTCCCCCAGCTCACACCTCGCCCTGCGGTGGGCCGTGCGGTGCGCGGCCCGCCGGGGCGCCCGGCTGCTGGCGCTGCGGGTGGTGGAGTACGACGAGGACACCGACGCGGTCGCCGAGCAGCTCGACGAGGCACTGGCCCGGCACGCCGACCGGAACGGCGCGGTGCCGACCGAGTGTCGGGTGGTCCGCGGCGACCCCGCCAAGGTGTTGATCGACACGTCCCGCACCGCGCAGGTGGCACTCGTCGCCGCGCGTGGCGACGAACCGGGCCGGGCCATGCTTGGCGCGGTCGCCCAGTCCCTGCTCTACCACTCTCCGGCCCCGGTGGTCGTCGTCCGCGGCCTGGCCGAGGCGCCGCTGACCGGGCCGGGTGCCCGCCCGGCGCCCGGCCATCGACCCTGACCTCGGGGCGTCCGCACTGGTCAGGCCGGACACCTCACGCCCCACTCCTACCCGCGAGAGGCAGCATGATGGAGACCGCTCTCGACGTGCACCGCGCCCTCACCGACGACGAGCTGCGCCGGCTGGACGCCTACTGGCGCGCCGCGAACTACCTCACCGTCGGGCAGATCTACCTGCTGGACAATCCGCTGCTGCGCGAGCCGTTGACCCCGGACGACATCAAACCCCGGCTGCTCGGGCACTGGGGCACCAGCCCCGGCCTCAACCTGATCTACGCCCACCTCAACCGCGTGATCGTGGCGCGCGACCTCGACGCCATGCTTGTCACCGGCCCCGGCCACGGCGGCCCGGCCATCGTGGCCAACACCTGGCTGGAGGGCACCTGGTCGGAGCGTTACCACGACGTGGCCCGCGACGAGGTCGGGATGTCCCGACTATTCCGCCAGTTCTCCTTCCCGGGTGGCATCCCCAGCCACGTGGCGGCGGACGTGCCGGGTTCGATCCACGAGGGCGGCGAGCTGGGGTACGCGTTGAGCCACTCCTACGGCGCCGCGTTCGACCATCCGGACCTGCTGGTGGCCTGCGTGATCGGTGACGGGGAGGCGGAGACCGGGCCGCTGGCCGGCAGTTGGCTCTCCGACGTGTTCCTCAACCCGGCGCGCGACGGTGCGGTGCTGCCCATCCTGCACCTCAACGGTTACAAGATCGCCAACCCGACCGTGCTGTCCCGGATCCCCGAGACCGACCTGATCGACCTGCTCCGCGGGTCGGGCTACCAGCCGTACGTGGTGGCCGGTGACGAGCCCGCCCGGGTGCACCGGACCCTCGCCGCGACGCTGGACCGCGTACTCGACGAGATCACCGAGATCCAGCGGCGGGCCCGCTCCGGAGGAGTCGTCGAACGCCCCCGCTGGCCGATGATCGTCCTACGGACGCCGAAGGGCTGGACCGGCCCGCGGGAGGTCGACGGCACCCGGGTGGAGGGCACCTACCACGCCCACCAGGTGCCCCTGTCGGGCGTACGCGACAACCCGGCGCACCGGGCCGAGCTGGAGCGCTGGCTGCGCAGCTACCGGCCGGAGGAGCTGTTCGACGCGACCGGCGCGCCGGTGGACGAGCTGCGCACGCTGCCACCGCGCGGTGATCGACGGATGAGCGCCAACCCGGTCACCAACGGGGGTCTGGTGCTGCGCGACCTGACCCTGCCGGACTTCCGCGACTACGCCGTGGAGGTCCCCGAACCGGGTACGCCGATCGCCGGCGCGACCGGCGTGCTCGGCCCGTGGATCCGCGACGTCATCAGCGCCAACCCCGAGACGTTCCGGCTGTTCGGCCCGGACGAGGTGGCGTCCAACCGGCTGGGCGCCGCGTTCGAGGTCACCGACCGGGCCTGGGTGGCCGCCACCGTGCCCGGCGACGACCACCTCTCCCCCGACGGGCGGGTCATGGAGGTGCTCTCCGAGCACCTGTGCCAGGGCTGGCTGGAGGGCTACCTGCTGACCGGCCGGCACGGCGTCTTCACCAGCTACGAAGCGTTCATCCACATCGTCGACTCGATGCTCAACCAGCACGCCAAGTGGCTGAAGGTGACCCGGGCCATCCCCTGGCGGCAGCCGATCGCCTCACTGAACTACCTGCTGTCCAGCCACGTCTGGCGGCAGGACCACAACGGCTTCTCCCACCAGGACCCGGGCTTCATCGACCACGTCGTCAACAAGAAGGCCGAGGTGGTGCGGGTGTACCTGCCGCCGGACGCGAACACGCTGCTCGCCACGATGGACCACTGCCTGCGCAGCCGGCACTACATCAACGTGGTGGTGGCCGGTAAACAGGCCGCGCCGAACTGGCTGACGATGACCGAGGCGATCCAGCACACCCGTCGTGGTCTGGGGATCTGGGAGTGGGCCAGCAACGACAGCGGCACCGAGCCGGACGTGGTGCTCGCCTGCTGCGGAGACGTGCCGACCCTGGAGACGTTGGCCGCCGCCGAGTTGCTGCGCCAGAACCTCCCCGAGTTGAAGGTGCGCCTGGTCAACGTGGTCGACCTGATGCGGCTTCAACCGGACACCGAGCACCCACACGGCCTGACCGACAACGAGTTCGACACCATCTTCACCGAGGACCGGCCGATCATCTTCGCGTACCACGGTTATCCGTGGCTGATCCACCGCCTCACCTACCGCCGCAGCAACCACGACAACCTGCACGTCCGCGGTTACAAGGAGGAAGGCACCACCACCACCCCGTTCGACATGGTGATGCTCAACGACCTGGACCGTTTCCATCTGGTCATCGACGTCATCGACCGGGTGCCCGGGTTGGGCGCCCGCGCCGCGCACCTGCGCCAACGGATGGTCGACGCCCGACAGGCGGCCCGCGACTACACCCGCCAGTACGGCGAGGACGACCCCCAGGTCGCCGAGTGGCGCTGGATCCGCGAGACCGACCCCGCCACCCCCTGAAGGAGGACGACGTGCGAGACGCGGAGATCCTGGTCGGCTACGACGGCTCCACCGACGCCTCGGTGGCCCTGAGCTGGGCGGTGGAGGAGGCGCGGCACAGCGGCCAGCCGGTGCGGCTGGCGTACGTCTTCGAGTGGTTGACCGTGGCCAGCTGGGTCGGGCCGGGTGTGGCGCCGGGCGTGTGGCCCGACGACACGGCCCGCCGGCAGGTCGACGACCTGGTTCGCACGGCCGCGGCGGACGCCACCGCGGCGAACCCGGGGCTGACGATCACCGGCGAGGTGTACGACGGGCCGCCCGCACTGGTGTTGCAGGAACGCTCGGCCGAGGCCGGGTTGCTGGTGCTCGGCAGCCGGGGCCACGGCGGGTTCGGCGGCCTGCTGGCCGGGTCGACGGCGGTGTCGGTCGCCGCGCACGCCCACTGCCCGGTCGTGGTGGTCCGGGACGGGGTCGGCATTGCCGCGACCGACCCGTCGGGCCACCCGGTGGCGGTCGGGGTGGACGGATCGGACCCGTCGCTGGTGGCCCTCGGCTTCGCGGCCGAACGGGCGGCGCAGCGGCAGCTGCCGCTGCGCGTCCTGCACGCCTGGACGCCCGGCCCCGGCGGGGCGGCCGGGGTGCCGGACGAGCGGGCCGCCGTGGAGCAGGCGTTGGAGCCGTGGCGGCGGACGTTCCCCGAGCTGGCGGTGAGCGTCGACCTGGTGCCGACCAGCCCGGCGGCGATGCTGATCGAGGCGAGTCGGGACGCGCGACTGGTCGTGGTCGGCAGCCGGGGCCGGGGCGGGCTGGCCGGCATGCTGCTCGGCTCGGTAAGCCAACAGCTCATCCAACACGCCAACTGCCCGGTGGCGGTGGTCCGCGAACGCTGACCGTGCCCCGCACCGAGGGCGACGGTCAGTCGGCGAGCACCGTGGCCTCCAGCGTCGGGTCCAACCCGATCGAGCTGCGGTGCGGTCGCCCGGCGCGCGGCGGAACCGTGCCGACCTCGCGGAGCCACCGCCAGGTGTCCTCGACGGTCTCGACCACCGGCCGGCAGGTCAGCCCGGCGGCGACGGCCCGGGTCACGTCCTGCTCCAGCAAGCCGCGGTACGGGTGGCCGCGCGGCAGCCAGATCGGCAGGTCGCTCCACGGCTGCACGCCGGCGGCGAGGATCTGATCCGGGTCGGTCCAGCGCAGCAGGGCGCCGGCACCGGTGGCGGCCACACACGCGTCGAGCAGGTCGCCCATCGTGGTCTGCGCCGGACGACCGATCGCGTTGAACGTGCCACCCAGCCGTCGGGCGCCCGCGTCGAGCATCCACCCCGCCAGGTCGCGGACGTCGACGTACTGCACCGGCAGGTCGGACGGCCCGGGGGCGAGCACGTCCCCGCCCCGCTCGACGCGCCGTAGCCACCAGGGCAGCCGGCCGATGTCCTCGCCGGGACCCAGGATCAGGCCGGCCCGGGCGACAAGCGCCCGCCGGCCGAACACCTCCCGCACGGCGCGTTCGGCACCGGCCTTGAGCTGCGGGTAGTCACCGTCGAGGGAGTCGGGGTCGGCGTCCACCACCGGCGAGTCCTCGTCCAGCCCGGGAGCGGCATGGTCGGTGTAGACCGAGCCGCTGGACACGTACACGTAGTGGCCTACCGCGTCGACAAGGGCGCGGGCGGCGTCGCCGGCGGCCCGCGGCGCGCCGTCCCAGGTGTCGAGGGCGACGTCCCACTCGCCGCCGGCGAGCGCCGCCAGGCCGTCCGGCGCGGTCCGGTCACCCCGCAACCGGTGTACGCCGGACGGCACCGCCCCGTGCAGCCCCCGGTTGAACACCGTCACCGACCAGCCGCGGCGCACGGCCTCGCTGACCGTGGCCCCGCCGACGAAGCCCGTACCGCCAAGCACCAGCAGTCTCATGTGCTCCACCCTGCCCGGCCCGGGTCAGCAGAGGCCACCCCTGTTCACCGGCAGCGGATCTGCCCGCAGCAGAACCGCACCGTTCACCTGTCGCCCGCCGCCGTCGCGGTCAGCGCGGCCCTGCGACGCAGCAGCGCCGCTCTCGCCCGGCGGGCCACCCGCAGGTGCGCGGCCGCCACCGCGCCGAGCACCAGCACGACGCCCAGCAGCGCCGGCTCGAACTCGCGCCGCAGACCGGAGATGGCCAGCGCGCCGACGCTGAACGCCAACCAGGCGCCGACGCCGAGCCAGCCGGCGACCACCCGGTCCCGGGCGAACAACGGCGTCCGCCGGATCACGGCCCAGCCGCCGAACGCCGCCCAGCACAGGCCGATCGCCACCAGGACGGCGAAGGCCACGTGCGTGCGCATCGGTAGCTGAGGCTCGGTCGCCCAGAGCAGACCGATCAGCGCGCTCGCGGTGAGACCGGCAAAGGCCACGGCCAGATAGAAGACCCGCCTGCGCAGTGACAACGGCGCGCCCAGTCGCGCCAGCACCTCGTCCGGAGTCATGCCTCGTACCCCTTCCGCACCAGCTCGTGACGTAGCAACCTGCGGGCCCGGTTGAGCCGCGACTTGACCGTGCCGACGGGTACGGCGCAGATCTGTGCGCACGCGTCCAGTGGCAGATCCTCCAGGTAGAACAGCAGCAGCACCTCCCGCTCCCGGGCCGGAAGCGCCGCCAGCGCACCGGCAAGCGTCTCCCGGTTGACGACCTCCTCGGTCTCGTCGTCGCCCGGCAGGTCGTCGATCGGTTCGGGCTCCGGGCGGGCGTACGCGTCCCGCAGCCGGTTCAGCACCGCCCGACGGGCGATGGTGAACAGCCACGGGGTGAACCGGTCCGGTTGCCGCAACCTCGGCAGCCCCTTGAGGACCGCCAACCAGATCTCCTGCACCACATCGTCGTCGGACCGGCCGAGCATCCGCCTGACGTACCGCTCGACCGCCGGGTGCCAGCCGTGCACCAGTTCGGCGAACGCCTCCCGTTCACCCAACTGGCAGCGGACCACCAACACCTCATCGCTCATCGGCCCTCCTTCGCCCTGTTCAGTCGGCGGGAGAGCCCGGCAGGTTCACGACCGGCGGACCCTCGTCCAGCATGCAGGAAGATCGCCCAGGGCATGGTCAACGGAGTCACCGGTTGCGAGAGTGCTTCAATGTGCCCGACCGCTGCCCGAGGCCGGCTCGACGTCGGCACGACCCGGACGGAGGAGGGAATGTCCCGCACACCGCTGTCCCTGCCGCAGCCAGCCGCGCGGGCACCCGAGTTCGGCCGGGACGCGCTCATCGTCTGCGAGAACCTGGTGCGGATCTACCAGACCGGGTCGATCGAGGTGCAGGCCCTGCAGGGGCTGGACCTGGCCGTGGAGAGCGGCGAGCTGGTCGCGGTCGTCGGCGCCTCCGGGTCGGGCAAGTCGACGCTGCTCTCCATCCTGGCCGGCATCGACGCCCCCACCGCCGGGCGGGTCCGGGTCGACAGGTGGAACCTGCTGTCGATGTCCCGCGCCGACCGGGTGGACTACCGGCGGAACACGGTCGGGTTCGTCCGGCAGCAGACGGCGAGCAACCTGATCCCCTACCTGACCGCACGGGAGATGGTTGACCTGCCGATGACGGCGGCCCGCACCCCGAAGAGGGAGCGCCGGGAGCGCGCGGCCGAGCTGCTGGACAGCCTCGGTGTCGCCGACTGCGCCGACCGGCGCCCCGGGCAGCTCTCCGGAGGGCAGCAGATGCGGGTCGCGATCGCGGTGGCGCTTGCCAACCAGCCGCGGGTCCTGCTCGCCGACGAGCCGACCGGCGAACTGGACGCCGCCACGTCCGCGGAGGTCTTCGGCGTGCTGCGCGACGTCAACCGGCGCTACGGCGTCACCGTCGTCGTGGTGACCCACGACCCGGAGGTCAGCGGCCAGGTCGAACGGACCGTCGCGATCCGGGACGGGCGCACCAGCAGCGAGGTGCTGCGCCGCACCACCACCGACGCGGCGGGCGACACGCACACGATCGCCGAGGAGTACGCGGTGATGGACCGGGCCGGGCGGGTCCAGGTGCCCCGCGAGTTCCGCCAGGCGCTGGCGCTGACCCGACGGGTCCGGCTGGCCCTGGAACCCGGCCACATCACGATCCGCCCCGACTCGGGGAGCGGCGAATGAGCAGCGAGCCGCTGCTGAGCGTGCGCGGCGTACACCGGAGCTTCCGCACCGGGCCGGCCGTCGTACACGCCCTGCGCGGAGTGTCGTTCGAGGTGGCCGCCGGTTCCATGGTGGCGCTCGTCGGCCGGTCCGGCTCGGGCAAGACCACGCTGCTCAACGTCATCGGCGGCCTGGACCGTCCGGACACCGGCACCGTGCACGTCGCCGGCACCGACGTCACCGCGCTCGACGAGGACGGCCTGTCCCGGCTGCGGCGCGAGAAGCTGTCGTACGTCTTCCAGAGTTTCGGGTTGATCCCGGTGCTGTCGGCGGCGGAGAACGTCGCGGCCCCGCTGCGGATGGCCCGCGTCGCCCCGGCCGAGCGCGAGCGGCGCGTCGAGTTGCTGCTGGATCTGGTCGGCCTGGCCGACCACGCCCGGCAGCGGCCAGCCGAGTTGTCCGGCGGCCAGCAGCAGCGGGTGGCGATCGCCCGCGCGCTCGCCGCCTCGCCCCGACTACTGCTCGCCGACGAGCCCACCGGGCAACTGGACGCCGAGACCGGCCTGTCGGTGATGGCCCTGTTGCGCGGGATCGTCGAGTCCGAAGGCGTCACCGTGCTGGTGTCGACGCACGACGCGGTGATGATGGCGCTTGCCGACCGGGTGATCCGCATCCACGACGGGCACCTCGACGAACACGCCGCCGGGCAGCCGCCCGCGCCCGCGCCGGACGTCAGGTGACCCGACGATGCTGAGGCTGGTCCGCCGGCGTGCCCGCGCGCAGTGGCAGTTGCTTGCGGCGCTCCTCGGGGTCGTCACGATCGGCGCGACACTGCTGGGCACCTGCACCCTGCTGGTCACCCGCACCGCCGAGCGGGCGCTCGAGGTCGCCATGGCCCGCGCCGACCCCGCCGCCGTCGACGTGACCGTCTACACCGGCACGGTCGAGGGCCCCGACACGCCGGCCGTCGCCACCGACACCCGCACCGTGGTGGCCGCCGCGCTCGCCCCGTTTCCGGTGACCACGACCGCGCGGGCGTCGACGGTGCTGCGGGCCCTGCCGCCCGCGCTCGCCCCGGGCACCACCGTCGCGCCCCAGGCGTACCTGTCCGGGCTGGACGACCTGCCGGCCCGAGCCGAGCTGGTCACCGGGCGCTGGCCCGAGCAGCCCGGCGACGCGGTGCTGCTGGAGTCCACCGCCCGACAGCTCGGGCTCACCCCCGGTCGCCGGGTACGCCTCGGCGCCGAACTGGCCCACCCACCGGTCCCGGCCATCGACGTGACGGTCGTCGGTGTGGTGCGCCCGCTGGCCGGGCGCGGCTGGGACCGCGACCCGTTGGCCGCGGCCGGCTTTGCCACCGGCTACCGGGACGGCCGCTTCATGCAGCCGGTCAACGCCTACGGCCCGTTCCTCGTCGACCTCGCCGACCTGGTCACCACCGGCGCCACGGTCGACCGGATGGAGGTCACCGCCCACCCGGACCTGTCCCACAACAACCGCCGAGACCTCAAGGCCGTGGCCGGGGCAGTCGGCGGTGCCGACCGCCGGCTGGCCGGAACCCTCGGCGACCGCGTCCAGCTCGCGCGCGTCTCCTCCGAGCTGCCGCTGACCCTGCGGGCCGCCGACGACCAACGACAGGTCACCGCCTCCGTCGTGCTCGCCATCGCCGTCCTCTGCGGTGTCCTGGCCGCGACGGCGCTCGTCCTCGCCGGCCGGCTGACCGCGGGCATCCGCGCCGACGAGACCGCCCTGCGCTCCGCGGTGGGCACCAGCCGTCGCCAACTCGCCGCCACCGCCACCATCGAGGCCGGGCTCCTCGCCGCCGTCGCCGCCGCGCTCGCGATACCCGCCTCGTCGGCCCTGCACGCCGGCCTGACCCACCTGCCGCCGTTGGACGGCGCCGGCCTGACCGCCCGGCCGGCCATCACCGGCGTCCAGGTCCTCGCGGTCGTCGGCGGCGCGCTGCTGCTCGCCGCCGTCCTCACCGTCCTGGCGATCCGGCCGGTCCCGGCGGCCGGCGACCGGCGCACCCGCCGCGAACTGCTGGCCCGCTCCGGCGTCGACCTGCTGCTGGCGGCCTTCGCCGCCGCCGGCTGGTGGCAGTTGTACGCGCAGCCCACCGCCGCCAGCCCCCGTGCCGACGCGGTCCGGGTGCTCGCACCGGCGCTGCTGCTCACCGCAGGGGCTGCCCTGGCGCTGCGGGTGGTACTGCCCGCCCTGCGTGGCGTCGACCGGCTGGCGTACCGCGCCCGCGGGCTGGCGTTTCCGCTCGCGGTCGCCGAGGCCGCCCGCCGGCCACAGGCGGTCGCCGCCGGGCTGCTGGTCGGGCTGGCCTGCGCGGCCGGGACCTTCGGCCTCGCCTTCGACACCACGTGGCACGGGTCGCAGCGCGACCAGGCCGCGCTGTCCGTCGGCACCGACCTGGCACTGAGCCTCAGCACGGCGCCGACGGCCGGAGACGGCGCGATCGTCAGCGCGGCCACCGCGGGGGTGGTGAGCCCGGCCCTCGACCGCGGTACGACTGTCGGTCAGTGGCTCGGCAGCGACGGTGAGGCCCCACGCCTGGTCGCCGTCGACACCACCCGCGCGGACGCGCTGCTGCGCGGGCGGCTTGACGACGACCGTGACTGGGCGGACGTGGGTGCCACCTTGGCGCCACCCACCCGGGCCACCGGCATCGCCATCCCGGCCGGCGCCCCGCTCGTGCTGAGCGGGACCGCCGCTGGCGGCACCCCGCTCACCGTGACGCCCCAACTGCTGCTGCAGGACGCGACCGGCCTGCGCACGTCCTGCACCGGCCCCGCCGTACCGCTCGACGGACGGGAGGTTCGGCTGCCCGCCTGCGCGACGGCCGACGGGCTGCGCCTCGTCGCGGTCGCCCTGCCGGTCACCGTCGAACCGATCGGCGGACGCGTCGCCATAGCCGTCACGCTCACCGTGCCGGCCGCGACGTCGGCCCAGGGCCCCGCCGACGGGTCGGACTGGACCGCCACGTCCGCGCCGCCGGTCCCGAGCACGTTGAGCGATCCGACAGTCGATGTTTCCGCCACACCGACGGGGACCGCGCTGCGGATGGCCGCGACCGTCGACATCGGCGGCGGCGCCGAGGACTCCGCGCGGACCCTCGTCGCCACCGCCTTCCCGAACCCTGGCCGGGTGCCCGTCGCCGTCTCGGACCGCTTCGCAAGCGAGGTCGGCGTCGACAACGGCAGCCGGCTCACCGTCACGGTCGGCATCACGCCCGTCCCGATCGTCGTCACCGAGGTCGTGCCGACCGTACCGTCCGCGCCCGGCGCCGCCGCCGTCCTCGCCGACCTGGACCTGCTGTCGCGCGTACGCGCCGTCGCCGGAGACCTGACGTTCCCGGTGGACGCCTGGTGGGTCGGCCACCCACCCGGCCCCGGTGCCGCCGAGCGGGCCACCGCCCTGCACCTGGGCACCGTCACGACCCGCGAGGCGGAGACCGCCCGCCTCACCAGCGGCCCGCTGCGCGCCGGGCTGCCGGCCGCGCTCCGGCTCATCGTCCCGGCCGCGGCCCTGCTGCTGCTCGCCGGCGTCGTCCTGCACGTCACCTGTGACCTCCAGGTCCGCGCCGTCGAAGTGGCGCGGCTGCGCGGCCTGGGGATGTCCCGGCGCGGCATCCGGGCCGTGCTGCTCGGCCAGCACGCCGGCGTCCTGCTGCCCCTGCTCGCGGCGGGCGCAGCCGTCGGCGCGCTCGCCACCCACGTCGTCGCTCCCCTGCTGGTGCGCTCCGACACCGGCGCCGCGCCAGTCCCGGCCGCCCAGCCACACTGGCCCTGGCAGACCGAGGCCGCCCTGCTCGCCGTGCTGCTGGTCGGCTGCGTGCTTGCCGTCGCCGTCGTGGTCACCGTCCAGGTCCGCCGGGCCGACGCCGCGCACCTGCGGGTGGAGCCGTGAACCGGTGGCTGACCCGCCGGTGGCTGACCCGCCGGTGGCTGATCCGCCGGTGGCCCGCGCTGCACTGGCCCAGCATCCGTGGCCGTGGACGTACCGACGTCGGGCCGCTGCTGCTCACCGCCGCCGTCATCGCGGCCGTCGCGTTGCTCGCCGGAGCCGCGCCGGCGCTCCTCCGCGCCGCCGCCGACGACGCCGTCCAGGACGCTGTCCGCCACGCCGGCTCCGACGCGAACGTCCTCGTGCGTGCCGAGTGGCAACGCGACGACGGCCCGACCGGCGGGCGGGTCCGGATGCCCCGCCTCGCCGAGGAGGTCGACGACTTCCGCGCACGGGCGACGGACGCGCTCGGGCCCGACCTGGGCGACGCGCTGCTCCCGCCCGTCACCGTCGTCGACGGCCCGATCCTCACCGTCACCGACGGCAGCGTGCCGCGTACCTTCCAGTTCACCTTTCTGGCCGGTGACCCCGACGGCCCGGACGTGACCTGGACCGCCGGCAGCGCACCCGGCCCCGCCGTCTCCGACGAGTACGTCGAGATCCCCTACGACGGGCCGCCCTGGCCGGTGCAGGTCGGCCTCTCCGAGGCGGACGCCGCGGCACTCGGCCTCGGCCCCGGCGATCGGATCCCGGTCAAGGACGGCCGGGGCCGCGGCAAGGACGTCCGGATCAGCGGGATCTACCGGCCCACGGACAGCGCCGACCCGGCCTGGCGACTCGCCCCGGCGCTCCTGCGCCCCGTGGCCGGCGTCGACGGCGCGGGAACCACCCGGTTCGCCGGCCTGCTGTCGCGCGAGTCGCTGCCGGACGCCCGGATCGCCGTCGACGAGGACCAACTGCGGCGCACCGTCCACTTCGCACCTGTTCCCGATGCGCTCACCTGGGACACCACCGCAGCGCTCGCCAGCCAGGTGGTGACGCTCAAGGCGACCTCCGGCGCCTCCAGCGACCGCGACGAGTCCCTCAAGTGGCAGTCACAGCTCGACGCCGCCCTGCGCGACGCCCGTACCCGGAGCAGCGCCGCTTTCGCCCAGGCCGCGGTCCTGCTCACCGGGGTGCTGACCGCCACGGTACTGGTCCTGCTGCTCGCCGCCGACCTGCTGGTCCGCCGCCGCACCCCGGCGCTGAGCGCCGCCCGGCACCGTGGGGCGGCACTACCCGACCTCGGTACGGAACTGGTCATCGAGTCCACAGTGGTGTCCCTGTCGGCCGCCGCCGTCGGGCTCGCGCTCGCCCGCGCGGCAGCCCCGGACGTCTCCTGGATCTGGGCCGTTCCCGTGATCCTGGCCGGTGCGCTCGCCGGGCCGGCGTACGGCACCGTCGCCGCCGCCCGCGCCAGCCGTGACCGCCGCCAACCCGCGAACCCGGCCGCCCGGCGCTGGATCCGGGCCACCGGCCAGCTACGCCGCGCCGCCGTAGAGGCCGCTGTCCTGATCGCGGCGGTCGCCGCCTTCGTCACGCTGCACCAGCGCGGGCTCCTGCCCGTCGCCTCCGACGGCGACACCGGTGAACTGACCGGAGACCTGGTCCTGCCGATCAGCGCCCTCACACTTGGCGCGCTCGTCGGCGCGCTCGTCCTGCTCCGGCTGCTGCCCCTCGGGGCGCGGTTCGCGCTCCGCCAGGCCCTGCGTTCGCGCCGCCCGCTGGCCGTGTTCGGTGCCGCCCAGGCGGCCAGCACGGCCGGACGCGCGTTGCCGCTGCTGCTCCTGGTCAGCACCACGGCGCTCGCGTCGTTCGCGCTGATCCTCGGCCCCACCATCACCCGAGGTCTGACCGACGGCGCGTGGAGCACCGTCGGCGCCGACGCCCGCCTCGACGTCGGTGCCGACGCGGAGGCCGCCACGCCCGCACTCGCCGGGCGCATCGCCGCCGCACCCGGAGTGGAGCAGGTCGTCGTCGCCCAGGTGACCGACTCGGCGCGCGTCTTCGCCGACTCGACACTGCTCACCCCGCGCCTGGTCGTGGTGGACACCGCCGCGTTCCAACGCCTGCTGGCCACCACCCCGCTGCCCGACGCACCGGCGCTGACCCGCCTCAGGGCACCCGGTCGCGGGGACGTCCCAGCGCTGGTCCGATCGAGCAGCGGCGACCTGCGGACCGGCACCCGGCTACAACTGCCCCGCGACGACGCCCCGGCGATCCGGCTCGCCGCGGTCGGTCGCGCTCCCTCCGTCGGCGGCGCCGGCGACGTCGTCATCGTGGACGCCACGGCCCTCGCCGACGCCGGGCTGACCGCCGTCCCGAACACCGTCTGGGTGACCGGTCCGGGCGCGGCGCGGGCCGTGTCGAACACCGGCGTCGCCGCCGACATCGTGCTGCGCGCGGACGTCCTGCGGGAGCAGCGGGCGGCTCCGCTGACCGCCGGGCTGGTACGGCTGGCATGGACGGCCGCCGCCGTGCTGCTGGCGCTGGGGCTGCTCGGCCTCGCGCTCGCCGCCGCCGCCGGTGCGTCGCAGCGGTGGCAGACCCTGACCCGGCTGCGGACCCTCGGCCTGCGCCCCCGCGACGTCCGCTGGGTCGCCGCCGGAGAGCTGCTGCCACCGGTCGTGGTCGCCGCCGTGTGCGGCCCCCTCCTCGGGGCCCTGCTCGCACGCCTGACGCTCGGCCCGATCGACCTGCGGCTGCTCACCGGTCAGGTCGCCGACCCGACGGCGGTCCTGCCGTGGTGGCTGCTGGGCCTGGTGGGCGTTGCGCTGGTGGCGGCGGCCACCACGGTCGTACCTGTCGAGTCGGCGCTACGGCGACGCGACCGGCTCAGCGAGGTGCTGCGCGCCGGGGAGTAATAACGAAAGGCCACATCCACTGCTGAGATGTGGCCTTCGAGCTGGTGGGCGATACTGGGTTTGAACCAGTGACCTCTTCCGTGTCAAGGAAGCGCGCTCCCACTGCGCCAATCGCCCGTGGCGACCACCGAAGCCGACGGTCAGGCCCCGATGGGGCAGATCGAGAGCGGACGACGGGATTCGAACCCGCGACCCTCACCTTGGCAAGGTGATGCGCTACCAGCTGCGCTACGTCCGCACGCCCCCGACTCGCGTCGGCGACAGGTGAACTCTACCCGATCCCAAGATCGGTTGGCACGGCACCCTGGGCGGTCGACGGTTGCTCTGGTCGCCACCGGGGTACTGAGGGCACGACAGCGCACCACACCCCCTAAGGAGGCTGTCGTGGGTATCGGCACCAGCATCTTCCTGATCGCGCTCGGCGCGATCCTCACCTTCGCCCTCGACGCCAGCGTCGGCGGCATCAACCTCGACGTGGTCGGCTGGATCCTGATGGGGGCCGGTGTGCTCGGCCTGATCATGACCACGCTGATCTGGGGTCGCCGCCGCCAGGTCGTCACCACCACCGAACAGCCCGTGGAGTACCAGCGGGTCGAGGAGCGGCGGGACATCGCGCCTCCGCTGTGACGCGACAACACTTTGCCGCTTACAGAGTCGGCACACCGACGTGACTCCGGGCCGGCCGCCGCACCGCAGGCGACCGGCCCGTCGCGTCCGTCACTCCGCACGGGGGCCCGGCCATGACGTTCAACGGCGCCGGCACCGCCTGCACCAACGCTCGAACGGTCACCGGGTCGACCACCCCGGGCACGAAGATGCCGTCCGCGCCAGCGGCCAGATAGGCGGCGGCCCAGGCAACGGTTTCGTCGACGTCACCGGCGCCGCCGAGGAACGTGTCGCCGTGATCGGTCGCGGGCGGGCCCGGCTTCTCAGGGAACTGACCGCACCGATCAGCACCACCGAACTGGCCCGGCGTAGCGGCATGACGCCCGGCGGGGCCTCCCAGCACCTCGCCGCGGCGTTGCTCTCCGCCGCCGGGTGACCACCGCCGCTTCGCGAGCGGTCAGTGGTGGCTGTTCCCCTGGTCAGGAGGCATTCCGGTCCCGAGTTACGATCCAGATCATGGAGCCTCTGGACACGGTGCTGGCCGCGCACCGGGCATACCTGCTCGGTTGGAACATCGGCATCGCCGGAGGTCCGGACCTCCCGACCTACCGCAGTGACGTGCCGCACGCACCTCTCAACGGCGTGCTGCGGGTGACCGGCCGCACCCCGCAGGACGCGCTCACCGAGGCCCGGCAGCGCCTGCACGGCGTACCCCGGATCTGGTGGGTCGGCCCGGACAGCGACCCCGGCACCGCGGACGGCCTGGTCGCCCTCGGTGCGACGGAGGTCGCCCGCATGCCGGTCATGACCGCGCGGATCGCGGAGGCCGCCGACGTCCCCCGCACGTCCAAGATCACCGCAACGGATCTTGGCGACCGGACGCCTCCCCGAGACACCAGGACCCGCGTTCGGACGGCCCCGACCCCCGCCGGCGTGCACATCGCCGAGACCACCGACCTCGCCGCATTCGTCCAGGCCTACGCCCGGGTGTCCGGAATCCCGGCGGACGGCGTGGAGGCGACCATCGAACGGGAGAAGGCGTTCACCGGCGACGGCACGGTCCTCCGGCTGGCCGGCCGCCTCGACGACGGACGGATCGTCGCAACGGCCGTCGCCTGGATCAGCCACGGCCTGGTCACCCTCTACTTCGTCGGCACTCAACCGGAACACCGCCGCAGGGGCATCGGCGCGGCCATGACCAGGGCCGCACTCGACCTGGCCGGCCAGCGGGGCGTCACCACCGCCGCCCTCACCTCGACGGCCATCGGCGAGCCGGTCTACCGCAGCCTCGGTTTCCGGCAGGTGGGCGAGTTCCGCCTGTTGACCTTCTGACCAGCCGGACACCGCCCTCTGCCGCCCGCCGCCACCACCTCGCCCGCCGCCGCTCACCCCTCCCGCCGGGGACGAGCCTGCCGCCGGCCGCTTGTCAAGATCGTGCTCGATCCAGGATCGAGTGGCCTCACCGACCGGCCGATGCCACTACATCCTGGTTCGAGCACGATCTTGGGCTAGGCGTGGGGCGCGGGGGCGCGCGTCATGCGGGGTACGGCGATGGTTGGCGGGGAAACCATTGACTACGGCGGTCAGACAGCGTTGTCTTTCCTGTGGCACCTGGGGAGGGAGAGCGGTGGTTGACGATGTGTCTCTCGTGTTCTGTGTGAGCGCCGACGTGTCGGTACGCGAGCGGATGGTACGGCGACTCGACGGGCTCGGCACCCTGGTGATCTGCACCGACCTGGCCGAGTTGCAGGCGATGATCGGCCCGCCCGCGGTCAACGGCCCAGCCCCGCTCCTCAACCCCACCGCTGAGCCAGCCGCCAGCGCTCCCACACCCGCACCCGGAGCCCCCGCGCCCGGAGCCCCCGCAGTGCCCGGCACAGCGGCACCCGGAGCCCCCGCGCCCGGAGTGCCCACCGTCGCGCGCGGAGCCGCCGCACCCGGAGCCGCCGCGCCAGGCGCTGTCGGGACGCCCACCGCCGTGTACGGAGCAGCCACCTCGCTCACCGCCGGTGCTGCCACGGCCGCAGCCCGAGCCGCGGGCACGTCGACTGCCGCGCCCAGCGCCGCCCCCGTCCACGTCGCCGCTGTGACCTCGGCCCGGATCAGTCTGCGTGACCTGGAGATCTATCCGCTCGACCACCTGGTGACCTGGCGCGGACAACCGCTGAACCTGACCCGGCTCGAGCGCAACCTCCTCACCCAACTCGCCACCGCACCGGTGAGCGTCTGGACGTACGAGAGGCTCTTCGAATCGGTCTGGGGTTGCGCCTACCTCGGCGACACGTCGACCCTGCACTCGGCGGTGAAACGGTTACGGCAGAAGTTGCGCGCCGCCGATGACACCTTGCGCGTGCACACCGTGCGCGGTATCGGCTACCGACTCAGCGTCGACTGATCACCGGCCAGGCCCCGGGAACAACCGCGACCAGCAACGGCAAGCACCACAAACCGCGCCCCAGACCACGCCCGCGCCCCCACCAAGATCGCACTCGAACCAGGATCGAGTGGCATCGCCCCGTCGGTGAGGCCACTCGATCCTGGATCCAGCACGATCTTGCGAAGCGGTCGCGCATAAAACACGAAACGGCTCGTCACCGGCTCACTCCGGTGACGAGCCGTTTTCCTCTGGTGGGCGATACTGGGTTTGAACCAGTGACCTCTTCCGTGTCAAGGAAGCGCGCTCCCACTGCGCCAATCGCCCGTGCTTGTTGCCGAGGTGGGGACGGGATTTGAACCCGCGTACACGGCTTTGCAGGCCGTTGCCTCGCCTCTCGGCCACCCCACCGAGGTTGCCCCCGTCATACGTGGCGGCAGCTCCGAGCGGACGACGGGATTCGAACCCGCGACCCTCACCTTGGCAAGGTGATGCGCTACCAGCTGCGCTACGTCCGCACGCCCCCGGACGTTCCCGGGTGACGGATGAGAACTTTAGCCGAGTAGGTGTTTGACTGCCAACTCGGGGTCGCCTCGGCGCGTCAGGTGTGGTCGGGGTGGGACCGGAGCCGCCGCCTGCCGGCTTCCTAGGCGGCTGGTTTGGTGTCGGAATCCGCCACCCACCGTCACACTCCGACATCACTAGGCAATGATCGTCATCATCGCTTCGCATGCCCGACCATCGACGTCTCCACCCCCCAGCAGTGGGCGGCGGACCTCGACGAACACTCTCCGTGGAACGACCGAAGAGGCGCGGAGGAAGTGTCCGGCTTCCGACTGTCGCCGCGCTGATCAGCGCGTGGTCGTAACTGTTCGTGTTCGGTTGGATGGGCTACGGTAACGGTCGTGACGAGACGTGCGGCCGAGATCCGCCTGGATGCCCTGCTGCGCACCGCCTGCGACGTGATCGTGGAGCGCGGTCTGGCCAACACCCGGACGGCGGACGTGGCGAATGCCGCGGGCGTGAGTCAGGCGTTGGTCTTCTACCACTTCGCCACCAAGGAGCGGCTGCTCGCGCAGGCCTTCGCGTACGCGGTCGAGCAGGATCTGGCCCGACTGGACGCGGTGACCCGCTCCTCGGCCCCACCGCTGACCAAGCTTCGCCGGATCCTCAAGCTCTACACCCCGGCCGGGCGGGCAACCTCCTGGTCGATGTGGATCGACGGCTGGTCCGAGTCGCTGCGTACCCCGGAGTTGGAGAAGGTTTCCCGCCGGCTCGACCTGCGCTGGCGGCAGGACCTGGCCGCGGTGATCAGTGCCGGGGTGGCCGACGGCACCTTCCAATGCGCGGACCCCGACGGGGCCGCCTGGCGGATCAGCGCGGTGATGGACGGCCTTGCCGTCCAGCTCGCCGTGCACGACCGGGTGATCTCCCGCCGACAGTTTGGCGAGTGGGTCCGGCTGGTCACCGCCCGAGAGCTCGGTCTGGACCCGGCCGACCTGGACTGAGCTGGGCGACCAGCACCGATCCTCCGGCACCAGGCCGGGCAAAACGGGCTCAGCCGGCCCTTTCGACCGGAACAATCGGCAGCATGGATCTCCTGGAGGCGTACCGCCGGAGCCTGGCCGAGTTCATCGACCGGGTGGACCAGATCGAGCCCGGCCAATGGTCCGACCCGACACCCTGCTCGGACTGGGACGTCCGCACGCTTGTCAACCACGTGGTGACCGAGGACAGGTGGAGCGTTCCGCTGCTCGCCGGCCGGACCATCGACGAGGTCGGCGACCGGCTCGACGGTGACCAGCTCGGCGCCGACCCGATCGCGACGGCGCGGGAGGCCGCCGCGCAGGCCGAGATCGCCGCCACCCACCCCGGCACCATCGACCGCACCGTGCACCTCTCCGCCGGCGAGACTCCGGCAAGTGAATACCTCCAACAACTCCTCGCCGAGCACCTCGTGCACGGCTGGGACGTGGCGGTGGCGATCGGCGCGCACCCGCAGCTCGACCCGGACGCGGTGCACGCCGCCGCCACCTGGTTCGCCGGCGAGATCGACGCCTACCGGCGCAACAATCTGGTCCACACCGGGGTACGGGTGCCCGACGACGCCGACGAGCAGGACCACCTGCTTGCCGCGTTCGGCCGCGACCCCGACTGGGCGCCGAGCGACTGACAACGCACGACGCAGCGACCAACCACGCGCGGCGGTCAGCTCCGGTGCCTGAGGTTGGCCCGGGACCGGTCGCCGTCGTAGTGGGCGAGCACCCGGTGGTCCATCACCCGACGCCACAGCGGTGGCACCAGTGCGACGACCACCATCGTGGCGTAGCCCGCCGGCAACTGCGGTGCGGTGTCGAAGCTGCGCAGCGTCTGGTAGCGACGCAGTGGGTGGGCGTGGTGGTCACTGTGCCGCTGGAGTTGGAAGAGGAAGACGTTGGTGACGGTGCGGTCGCTGTTCCAGCTGTGCCGCGGGTCGACCTTCTCGTACCGGCCGGCGGCGGTGCGCTGCCGCGCCAGCCCGTAGTGCTCCAGGTAGTTGACCGCCTCCAACAGGGAGCAGCCGACGACGGCCTGGAGTGCCAGGAACGGCAGCACGCCGGGGCCGAAGGCCAGGGTCAGCGCCGCGTACAGCGCCAGGGTCATGGCCCAGGCGTTGAGCACGTCGTTGCGGTGCGTCCAGGGTGACCGGCCCCGGACCCGGAACCGGCCGGTCTCCAGCCGCCAGGCCGAGCGCAGGCTGCCGATGACGGTACGCGGCCAGAACGCCCAGTAGCTTTCCCCCAGCCGGGAACTGGCCGGGTCCTCGCGGGTGGCGACGCGTACGTGGTGGCCCCGGTTGTGTTCGACGTAGAAGTGGCCGTAGCCGGTGGGCGCCAGCGCCACCTTGGACAGCCAGCGCTCCACCCGTTCCCGTTTGTGCCCCAGCTCGTGGGCGGTGTTGATGGCGATGCCGTTGACCACGCCGACGGTGGCGACGAGGCCGGCCGCGCCCGCCACGGAGGGCCCGTCGTGGGTCCACACGGCGCAGCAGAGCACCAAGGCGGCGTACTGGGCCGGGAGGTAGAGGTAGGTGAGCCACCGGTAGTAGCCGTCCGCGGACAGCCGGGGCACCGCCTCCTCCGGTGGGTTCTGCCGGTCGTCGCCGCGCAGCAGGTCGATCACCGGGATCAGGCCGAAGACGACGACCGGGGTGGACCACCACGCCCAGGCCCCGCCGCCGGCCCGCCACAGGGCGTAGCCGGCGAAGGGCAGCGCCGGCACCAGGAGGGCCAGCGGCCAGAGCGGTCTGCGGGGGTCTCGCCAGGCGGCGGGTTCGACGGTCGGATCGGCATCGACGGCCATGGCCAACCTCCGCTCTCAGGTCCTGCGTCGACTCTGGCAGCCCACGAGGACTTTTACAAGAGAGACAGTTTTGTAAAGTCGACCTATCTCGATCGATAGGCGCGACAGTGGCCCGGGACCTTGCCGCGACCCCGACCTACTGATATCCACAGATGCGCATGCGTCACCGCGCAGCGACGGCCGGCGTCCGCCGGCCATCCCGCTCCCACGAGGAGGTCCCGTGCCACAACCGGAGTGGTCAACCCCGATGAGCCGGCGTCGACGCCGGCTCATCGCCATCCTGGCGACGACGGCGACGGTCGCCGCGCTGCTCCCCACCGGCGTGAGCACCGCGGCCCCCACCGGCGGCACTGCGTCCGCCGAGCGCCGGTCCGGGCCGTTCGCCGAGGGGCACGCGCCCGCCGACGCCGACAACCGCATCGGTACGGCGGCACCCGACGCCCGGCAGCGCGGCCTGGCCCGCGCCGTCGACCCCGACGTCCGGTGGAACCGGCTCGGCACCCCGCAGGCTCTCGGCCCCGGCCGTACTCCCCTCGCGACCAAGCTGCCCGCCGACCCGGAGGCCGCCGCTCGCGCCTACCTGGCCGCGAACCCCGACCTGTTCGGCATGGACGCCGCAACGGTGGCCAGCATGGAACGGGTGCTGGTCCGGCCGATCGGCAGCGGCACGGTGGTCACCCTCCGGCAACGCTTCGGCGACCTGCCCGCCGGGCCGGACGGCCTCGTCACCCTCGCGGTCGCCGACGGCGCGGTGCTCTCGGTCAGCTCCTCGCTGGCCCGCGACACCGGCAGGCCGGCACCGGCCACCCGCACCGCCGAGCAGGCGTACGCTGCCGCCCTCGCCGACGCCAAGCTGACCGCCGACGCGGTGGCCAGCCACACCATCCGGGACGTGGCAGTGCCCACCCCGCTGGACGGTCCCCGGGCCGCCTACGAGGTGACCATGATCGGCGCGGACACCGAGCACCCGGCCGCGTTCACCAGCTACGTGGACGGTGCGACCGGGCAGGTGCTGGTCCGCGAGGACCTGGTCGACTACGACTCGGACAACCCGAGCTGGGCGGTCTTCCCGGCCACCCCGCCGCGTGACCTCGGCCCCGGGCAGGACCCCCGGGTGCGCTGGTGCGGCGACCCGACGCCCGGCTGTCAGGCCGCCTGGCGCGACCCGGCGACCGGCCAACCGTGGGACGTCGACGCGGCCACCGGCACGCCGACCTTCACCTCGCGCGGCAACTCGGCGAACACGGTGTTGTCCTGGGGTGCGAACACCCCGGTCGTACCGGCTCCGACCAGCCCGGAGCGCCGCTACGAGTACCCCTTCACCGACCAGTGGCACCAGGCCAAGTGCAACCCGGCGGTGTTCACCTCGGCCCAGCGCAACGACGCGGACGCGTCGATCGCCAACCTCTTCGCCATGCACAACCGGATGCACGACTGGTCGTACCAACTGGGCTTCACCGAGTCGGCGTGGAACCTCCAGGCGGTCAACCTCACCCCCTCCGGCCTGGGCGGTGACGCCGAGCAGGGCCGCGCCCAGCAGGGCGCGCTGACCGGCAACCGGAACAACGCCAACCAGGGCACCCCGCGCGACGGGCTGCCGCCGACCACGAACATGTACCTCTGGCAGCCGCAGGCGGGCGGGCCGTACCCGCCGTGCGTGGACGGCGACTACGACATGACGGTGATCGGCCACGAGTACACCCACGCGATCACCAACCGGATGATCGCCGGCCCGGACAGCGGGATCAGCGGCCACCAGGGCGGCGCGATGGGTGAGTCGTGGGGCGACCTGCTCGCCGCCGAGTACCTCTTCCAGCACGGGCTCCGCGCGCCCGGCGAGACGCCCTTCATCACCGGCGGTTACGTCACCGGCAACCTGGTCAGCGGCATCCGCAACTACGACCTGAGCCGCAGCCCGCTCAACTACTCCGACATCGGCTACAACACCGCCGGCCCCGCCGTGCACGCCGACGGGGAGATCTGGGGCGCCACCAACTTCCGGGTCCGCTCCGCGCTCGTCAAGCGGTACGGCCTCGGCACCCCGCAGCGGCAGCTCGACTGCGCGAAGGGCACGGTCGCGGCGGACCAGTGCCCGGGCAACCGGCGCTGGTCACAGCTGGTCTTCGACTCGTTCCTGCTCCAGGCCGCGAGCCAGGTCAGCATGCTCGACATGCGGGACAACATGCTCACCGCCGACCTGCTCCGCTTCGGCGGCGCGAACCAGGACCTGATCTGGGCCGAGTTCGCCCGCTCCGGGGTGGGCCGGGACGCCGCCACCAACGGTGCCGCCGACACCGACCCGACACCGAGTTTCGCGTCTCCGCGCGGCGGCAACGCGACGCTCACCCTGCGTCCCCGCGGGGACAGCGCCGACGCGCCGATCCGGGTGTACGTGGGGGCGTACGAGGCACGGGCCGTGCCGGTGGCCGACACCGACCCGGCGACGCCGATCCCGGACACCGTGGAGTTGGTGGCCGGCACGTACGACCTGCTCGCGGTGGCCCCCGGCTTCGGGCACCAGCGGCTCAGCGTCACCGCCAAGGCCGATCAGGACGGGTACGTGGACCTGCGGCTGAGCCGCAACCTCGCCTCCACCGCGTCCGGCGCGACGGTCAGTGGTGACGGGGTCAACCTGGACCGGCTCGTCGACGACACCGAGGCGACGAACTGGGCCTCCCTGGACGGGGTCGCCGGCCGACAGCTCACCGTGGCGCTGGCGGGCGCCCCGCAGACGGTCAAGCGGGTGAACGTCAGCGCGATGCTGCGCCCGGCGATCACCGGTGACGCCGACACCGGCGCGCAGAACGCGCTCAGCGCCCTGCGGGCGTTCGCGGTGTCCGCCTGCAACGCGACGACCACCGACTGCGCGGACCCGGCGCGCTGGCAGCGCATCTACACGAGCGCGCCAGACGCGTTCCCCGGCGGGGCGTACCGGGCGTACAGCCGGGACATCAACCTCCGGACCTTCGCGGTACCGACCACCCTCGCCACCCACCTGCGCCTCGAGGTGCTGGCGAGCCAGTGCACCGGCGGCCCGCACTACGCGGGCGAGCAGGACGACGACCCGGCCACGACGACGGACTGCGCGACCGCCAGCCCGGCCCGGAGCCAGGTCAGGATCGCCGAGTTCCAGGCGTTCTCGAAGTGACACCGTGGGGCCGGCGGGTGTCCGCCGGCCCCACAACCCCCGATCAGCGGTACACCCGGGGACGCGCCAACCCCCCGATCAGTAGGGCGCCCGACGCCACGGGTCGGCTACGGCCGGGCGCTCCCAGCGCCGGTCCACCGGCGGGTCGTCGGTCTCGGCGAGGTCCCCGGCCGCAGCCCGGGTCAGGTGCCGCAACCGCAGCAACAGCCCCACCCCGAGGAAGAGCAGCAGCCCGCCGAGGAGGAACGCGAGCTGCACCACGCCGAACGCCCCGGACTGCGAGACCGGACGGCTGGCCGCCGGTGGCGGGGCGTCGGCCGGCTCCTCCACCACCGACTCCTCCGTGACCGTGCTCTCGTCCTCGGTCGGCGCGCTCGCGGACTCGGTGGGCCTCGGCGGGGTCGCGGTCGGCTTCGGCGCCCTGGTCGGGACGCCACCCACCCCCACCACCGAGCGGGTGGCGGTCTGCCGGGCCAGCAACCGCCGGTTGGCGTCGTACGCCTCGGCGGCGAGGGTGACCCGCCCCTGGGTGACGTCCTCGGCGAACGCCACCCGGTAGCGGGCCGTTACCGTACGGCCCGGGCAGAGCGTGCCCGGGTCGAGCTGCCGGTCGGTCAGCCGGGCCACGTCACCCTCGGTGCGGATCTCCAGCGGGAAGTCGCCGGTCTCCTCCACCCGGTCCATCTTCACCTGGTCGAGCCGGAGGCCGCCCTGCACGCTGAGCACCATCGACCAGCGCACCTTGGCGCACCCGCCGCGCCGATCCGTCTGGGAGACCACAGCGGAGATCGTCCGCACCTGTTCGCCGGCGGTGAACCGCCCCGGCAGGCCACTCATCTCGGTGGTGAAGGCCGCCTGGGCCGGTGCGGCCACCGCCAGCTCCACCCCGCTCAGACAGGCCAGCACCACCCCAGCCCTCAGCGCATACCGCCACACCGTCACCACCGCCGCCCTCCGTTCGGTCGCCTCCACCCCGCAACGCTAGAAGTGGGGCACCGGCCCGACCAGACGGGTGTGTTCGCACCGGGCGGCAAGGACGGGGTGGGTTTTCACCGACCGTGGTGAACCGGTCACCGCAGCCCCGCGACACGCCGGACGTCGGGCCGCTGGGAGAATCACACCGTGTCCGAGCTCTCCAGCACGTTCGTCCGGCTGCACGCCCGGCTGGCTCCGGTCCCGTTCGTTCCCGAGGTGCGGCTGCACCAGGCGGACGAGCCGATCGGGTTGTGGGAGCTGACCGAGGGCGAGTTCTCCAGCGACCGACCGCCGCCGTTCTGGGCGTTCGCCTGGGCCGGCGGGCAGGCCCTGGCCCGCTACGTGACCGACCATCCGGAGCTGGTCGCCGGCCGCCGGGTGCTCGACCTCGCCTCCGGCTCCGGCCTGGTGGCCATCGCCGCCGCCCGCGCCGGCGCGGCGTCGGTACGGGCCGTCGAGGTGGACGAGTTGGCGGTGGCGGCGGTCGCCCTCAACGCCGAGGCCAACGGGGTACGCGTCGACGCCGAGTTCGGCGACATCCTCGACGGCGATGCCGGGGACGCCGAGGTGGTGCTCGCCGGGGACGTCTTCTACAGCGAGGCGATGGCCCGCCGGGTCCTGCGGTTCCTGCTGCGCGCCACCCGGGCCGGCGCGCCGGCGCTCGTCGGTGACCCCGGTCGGGCCTTCCTGCCTCGGGACCGCTTCGACGAGGTGGCCGGGTACGACGTGCCGGTGCCGGAGGCGCTGGAGAGCGTGCGGGTGAAGCGCACCACCGTCTGGCGGCTGCGCGCCGGGCTGCCGGGGGCTGCCGGCTAGCGTGTCCGGGTGCTGTTCCGCAGCTGGGCGCAGGTGACCGACCCCGCATGGCCGGACGTGGCCCGGGTGCCGGACCACGTCGGCGGCACCCATCTGGTCGTGACCCGGCACGCGCTGGTCCGCCAGGTCCTCGCCGACCCGGTCACCTACCGGCCGGACAATGCGCTGGACGCGGTGACGCCGATGCCGGTGACCGCGCTGCGGGTGCTCGCCGGGCACCGATTCCGACTGCCGCCGACCCTGGCGAACAACTCGGGCGTCAGCCATCCGCAGATCCGGGCGATTGTCGCGGCGGCGTTGCACCCCAGCCGGGTGGCCGCGCAGCAACCCTGGCTCACCGCGCTGGTCCGGGACCGGGTCGCCCGGATCGGCGCCACGCTCGACGCCGGTACACCCGTCGACCTGTACGCGGACCTCGCCGCCGACCTTCCGCTGCTGGTGCTGGCCCGGCTTGTCGAGTTGCCGGACGCGCCTGTCGACGCGGTCAAGGAGTTCGCCCGCGCCGCGCTCGAGTTGTTCTGGGCGCCACTTGACGGCGACCGACAGGTGGCGCTCGCCGCCGAGGTGGGCCGGTTCCACCGCGTACTGCGGGAGTTCGCGGCCGTCGGTGGCGGGTTGGCCGCCGAACTGCGCGCGGCCGGGCACCCACCGGACGTGGTGGTCGGCGCCCTGTTCTTCCTGTTGGTGGCCGGGCAGGAGACCACCTCGCAGTTCCTCACCCTGCTGCTGCACCGGCTGGCCGGAGAGCCCGCGGTCCGGGCCGGCCTGCGCGCCGGCGAGGTGGCGGTGGCCGACGTGGTGGAGGAGGGGTTGCGGCTGGAGCCTCCGATCGTGACCTGGCGGCGGGTGGCGGCCACGGAGAGCACGCTCGGCGGCACGCCGGTGCCGGCCGGCAGCAGCCTGGTGCTGTGGCTGGGCCGCGCGGGTCGGGACCCGGAGGTCGTGGAGTCGCCCGACGAGTTCCGTCCGGGCCAGCGGGGGTCGCGCCGACACCTGGCGTTCGGGGCGGGTGCGCACCGCTGTGTCGGGGACGTGCTGGCCCGGATGGAGGCCGCCGTGGTGGTGACCGAGGCCGCCCCGCTGCTGGACGGCGTGAGCGTGCTCCGGCCGCCCTGGTGCCCGGACAACCTTACCTTCCGGATGCCGGACTCGTTCGTGGTCCGCCGTTCCCCGGGGGCACCGGGCTGACCGGATCCTGACCTCCGCTCGGTATGTTTCCGGGCGTGTCAGCCATCACCACCCGTCGGATCCCCGCCGTAGCAACACTTCTGGCCCTGCTGGCGTTGACCGGTTGCGCAGTCGGGCCCGGCCACCCGGCACACGCCCGGCAGGTCACCGTGGCCCAGCCGACGCCGTCCACCCCGGCCCCGTCGGCCTCGCCGTCCCCGACCGCGAAGCCCGCGTACAAGAGCCTGGCCTGGTACGTGTCCCAGGTGCCGACGTTTCCCGAGGCTCCGCTTCCGCAACCGGTGCCGCTGCCCGCGACCGGTTCGGCCGCGTTCTGGCACCGCCTGCCGACCGACCAGAAGGTCGCCTTCATCACCATCGACGACGGTGGGCTGGCCCGCCCACCAGGGGTGATCGACTTCATCTGGGAGGCGCGCATCCCGGTGACGATGTTCCTGAACTCTCCGGCGGCGGCGGAGCACACCGACTACTTCCGGCAGATCGAGGCGGTGGGCGGGGTGGTGGAGAACCACACCATCCACCACAACTCGCTGGCCGGGCGCTCGTACGCCTATCAGAAGCAGGAGATCTGCGGTGCCGCAGACCGGCTGGAGGGGCTGTTCGGCAAGCGGCCCACGCTGTTCCGGCCACCGTTCGGCGAGCACGACAGCACCACGCTGAAGGCGGCACACGACTGCGGCGCGAAGGCCGTCTTCCACTGGACCGAGACCGTCCATGAGGGGAAGGTGCGCTACCAGACGCCGGAGAAGGTGATCCAACCCGGCGACGTGCTGCTGATGCACTTCCGACCGGCGCTGATGGACGACCTCCTCGCGGCGTTGAAGGCGATCCACCGGGCCGGTCTCACGCCGGCGCTGCTGGAGCAGTACGTACGTACGGTGACCAGCCCGCCACCGACCTGACGAAAGTCAGGGACGGGTGGTGCCGTTCGGGCGCGGTGCGACAGCGGGCCACTCGCCTAGCGTCAGCGCATGATCACATTACGTGGCTTGACCAAACGGTTCGGGTCGACCGTCGCGGTCGACTCGTTGACAGTCGACGTCGCGCCCGGCCGGGTCACCGGCTTCCTCGGCCCCAATGGTGCCGGCAAGTCCACCACCATGCGGATGATCCTCGGGCTGGACCGTCCCACCGCCGGGCAGGCCCTGGTGGGCGGGCGCGCGTACCGGGAGTTCCGCCGGCCGCTGCACGAGGTCGGCGCGCTGCTCGACGCCCGGGCCATCCACCCGGCCCGCTCCGGCCGGGCGCACCTGCGGGCCATGGCGCAGAGCAACGGCATTCCGACTCGCCGGGTCGACGAGGTGCTGGACACCGTCGGGCTGGACGGGCGGGCCGCCGGCAAGCCGGGCCGGACACTCTCGCTCGGCATGGGCCAACGGCTCGGCATCGCCGGTGCGCTGCTCGGCGACCCACCGGTGCTGATGTTCGACGAGCCGGTGAACGGGCTCGACCCGGACGGGGTGCGCTGGGTGCGGCAGCTGATGCGCTCGTTGGCCGACGAGGGGCGTACGGTCTTCGTCTCCAGTCACCTGATGAGCGAGATGCAGCTCACCGCCGACCAGCTCGTGGTGATCGGCCGGGGACGGCTGCTCGCCGACGCGCCGATCGGCGAGGTGATCGCCGGCGGCACCGTCGCGGTCCGGGTCCGCAGCCCGCAACCGGACGGGCTGGACGCCCTGGCCGCGCGCCTGACCGCCGCCGGGGCGAGCGTCGAGGCGGCCGACCGCACCGAGCTGACCGTCACCGGCGTCACCGCGGGCCAGGTCGGCGACCTGGCCCACGAACTGGGGGTACGACTGCACGAGCTGAGCGCCCACACCGCGTCGTTGGAGCAGGCGTTCATGGAGCTGACCGCCGACAGCGTCGAGTACGCGGGCGGCCCGATCGAAGGTGGGCAGCGATGAGCGCGCGGACCGACACGGGCACCCGCCCTGCCATCGCTCCGTCCGCCGGTGCGTCGGCAGTGTTCCGGGGGGCGGTGGCCGCCGAGTGGACCAAGCTCGCCTCGGTCCGCAGCACCTGGTGGACGGCGCTGGCCGGCGTGGTGGTGATGGCGGCGAGCGCCGGCCAACTGGCCATCTACGCCGCGAACGACAACACCAACGACGACCCGACCGACGACCGGGGGATCGTCACCGTCGGCAGCGTGCTGATCGACTCGGTCGAGCTGACCCAGTACGTGGTGCTGGCGTTGGGCCTGCTCGCGATCACCTCCGAGTTCACGAGCGGCACCATCCGGCCGACGTTGCAGTGCACCCCGTCGCGCGGTCGCGTGCTGCTGGCCAAGGCCGTCGTCACCGGCGCGGTCACCCTCGCGCTCGGGCTGCTGCTCGGCGTCGTCGGCGCCCTCGTTGCCCGGCCGGTGCTCGGCGAGTGGGGCCGCGCCCCGGCCGTCGAGACACTGGGCGACGTCGCGGCGGTGGCGACCTACCTGGCGCTCGTCGGCGTGCTCGCCCTGGGCCTCGGCGCGGCCCTGCGCAGCGCGGTGCTCACCATCGTCGTGCTCCTCGCCACCCTGATGATCGTGCCGCTGTCCCTACAGGAGCCGGACATCGACGTGCTGACCCGGATCGCCGACGTGTTCCCCGGTGTGGCCGGCCGGCACTTCATTGCCGGCGACACCGAGCCGTACCCACCCCTGGTCGGGCTGCTCCTGCTCACCGGGTGGGCCGGCGCGGCGCTGCTGCTGGGCCGGGCCGCGCTGCGTCGCCGCGACGCCTGAGACGGGCCGGGGCTGAGCGGGGGTCACCCGGCCCCCGCTCAGCCGTCGACCAACCCCGCCTCGTACGCGAGGATCGCCGCCTGCACCCGGTTGCGCACCTCCAGCCGGGTGAAGATGCTTGTCAGGTAGCTCTTCACGGTGCCCTCCACGAGGTGCAGCCGGCGGGCTATCTCGGCGTTGGAGAGGCCCGCCCCGACCAGGGCCAGCACCTCCCGTTCCCGCTCGGTCAGCCCGGCCGTACGGTCCCGGGCGGCGGGTCGGCGGGCCAACCGGCCAGCCCCCAGCTCGATCACCCGGCGGGCCACCCTCGGTGACAGGTACGCCCCGCCGTCGGCGACGGCGTGCACCCCGGCGATCAGCTCACGCGGGTCGCCGGCCTTGAGCAGGAACCCGTTGGCACCGTGCCCGAGCGCCCGGGCCACGTGGTCGTCCTCACCGAACGTGGTCAACATGATCGTCGCGGTGTCCGGTGCGACCCGGCGGATCTCGGCGGCGGCGGCCAACCCGTCCAGCCGCGGCATCCGGATGTCCAGCAGCGCGACCCGGGGTCGGTGGGCACGAACCAACTCCACCGCCGCGTGCCCGTCCCCGGCCTCGGCGACCACCTCGACACCGGGGTCGCTGGCCAGGATGGCCCGCACGCCGGCCCGGATCATCGCCTCGTCGTCGGCCAACACCACCCGGATCGGCGGCGTCCCCGTCGTGTCGGTGTCCACTAGACGATCCACTCCTTGCTGACCAGCCGGCCGTCGGTGAAACAGAGCCGCCAGGTCGGCTCAGCGAGGGGAAAGTTGCCGTCGGTGTAGTACTCACAGCCGGCCCGGTCGGACCCCACGGGTCGTTCCAACTGCCGCCGGGGCAGCCCAACCAGCTCCGACCTGGCCGCGCCGACGCGCAACTGGTCGAAGGTGGCCCGGTCCAGCACCGTCCCGGCGGTCGCCACCGGGTAGTACACGAACGAGAGCACCAGCGCGAAGCCGACCGGCGCGACGAGCGCCACCAGCAGACTGCGCCGGACGCGCCGACGGGCGTCGTGCAGCCGCCGCTCGGCATCCACCGGCCGCTCCGGCGAACCGAGGTGCTCGCCCAACCGCGACGCCACCCCGATCTCGGACGCCGACCCGAGCGCCTCCGGCGGCGGCGCACCCGCCGGCAACACCGCCCGTACCGCGAAACCGCCCTCGGGCCGGGGACCGGCGTCGAGCGTTCCCCCCGCGAGGCGCACCCGCTCGGCGAGGGCGAGCAGCCCACTGCCCTGCGACGCCGGAGCCGGCAGCGGCCCGGCCGGCGCAGCCTCGTTGACGACTGTCACCTCGACCCGGTCGCCGTCGCGGGTGAGACTCACCTCGACCGGGGCACCCGGCGCGTACCGGGCCGCGTTGGTCAGCGCCTCCCGGACGATCCGGTGCGCCGCGTGACCGGCCATCGCCGGCAGCTCCGCGACCGCCGGGGCGGCGTCCAGCCGCACCGCCATGCCGGCCTCGCGGGCACCGTCGACAAGCTCCGCGACGGTCTCCCCACTCGGACGCAGCGACCCGCCCGCCTCCTCGCGGAGCACCCCGATGATCTCGTGCAGCCGCTCGGTGGCGGCGGCGACGCTGGCCCGCAACTCCCCCGCCGCGACCCGGTGCCGGTCGTCCAGGTCGGCGGCGACCTCCAGGGCGGCTGCGCGCACCGCGATCAGGCTGAGGTCGTGACCGAGCGAGTCGTGCATCTCCCCGGCGATCCGGGCCCGCTCCCGCAACCGGGTCCGCTCGGCGGTGCCCCGCTGCTCGCGGGTCAGCGCGTCGACGTGCCGGCGACCGGCGTCGGCCAACTCCTGTTGCTGGCGGCGGTACCGGCCGACCAGCCAGGGGAACACGGCGGCGAAGAGGAGCACCGAGGCGAGCAGGAACCAGGTGGCCGCGCCGGTGCCGAGCAAACCCAGGTTGAGCGCCGTGCCACCGGCAGCGATCAGCGCGAAGACCAGGATCGCCGGGCCCGCGGTGGCGCTGCGCCGCCCGGCGAGATAGCTGAAGACCGGAATGGCGAACACGAAGTTGCCATCGACAAGCGACCCGGACACCACCAGCACCAGGGCGACCAACGGCTGCCGTCGACTCGCCACCACCGCCACGCCGAGCAGCAGCAGCTTGCCGACCAGCAGCGGCAGCGCGTACCGCGAGTAGGGCGGGCTGGCCCCGGCATAGCCGACCGGGGCGGCCACCACCACCCAGAGCAGCACGTCCAGCAGCAGGCGACGCCGCCGGTGCAGCCACCCCGGCGGCGCGGCGTCGACAATCCGCACGGCGGTCAGGCTACCCACGTGCGACCTGCACGGACACCGACGAAAGTCAGGTGTTCAGCCGCTCTCCTCGGCCCAGACCCGCCAGTCGTCGAGCACACCGTGCAGGGCCGGGGTGAGCCAACCCGGCGCGGAACGCCGGAACACCCCCGGGTCCATCGCCCCGGCGCCGTCGGGCAACGCGCCGAGCAGGTTCGGCACCAGGTCGGTGAGGTTCGTCCAGTGCACCAACTCCGGCCTGGCCGGCCAGGCACCGATCACCACACCCGCCGGCACCGCCCGCCGGTCCAACGCCTCGAGGGTCAACGCGGTGTGGTTGAGCGTGCCCAACCCGGCCCGGGCGACCACCACCGCGGGCGCGCCGAGCGACACCGCCAGGTCGGCCATCGTCCACGGCTCACCCGAGGGCCGCAGCCCCATCGGCACCAGCAGCCCACCCGCGCCCTCGACCAACACGAGATCGTGCTTGTCGGCCTCCGCCCGGACCGCGTCCACCGCCGCGTACAACTCCAACGGCGGCAGGTCGGCCACCCGCGCGGCGGCCAACGGGGCGAGCGGGTCCGGGTAGCTGGCCAAGGTCCGACCGGTCAGCGGCGCAGCGAGCCGATTGACCGCGTCCACGTCACCGGGCTCACCGCCGGCCGTGCCGGTCTGGCCCGGCTTGACCACCGCCACCCGCAACCCGGCAGCCTGCGCGGCAGCCGCGATCGCCGCGGTCACCACCGTCTTGCCGACCTCGGTGTCCGTGCCGGTGACCAGAACCGACCCCGCCCACCCGCTCACGGCGCCGTCTCCGTTCGCGACCGCGGGGCGCTCACGGGCGCCGTGTCCACTATGACGTCCAGCGCCCGCTCGAACGCCGCCCGGGGCACCCCCGCGCTGACCGTGAGCCGCAGGCGGGAGCGGCTGTCCGGGGTGGACGGCGGCCGGAAACAGCCCACCGCGACGCCCCGGTCCCGGCAGGCCGCGGCCCAGGCGGTCGCCGCCTCCGGCCCGGGGGCGGTCACCGAGATCACCGCCGCGTCCGGCGCGGAGACGGTGAGCCCGGCGGCCCGCAGGCGACCGACCGCCAACCCCACCCGGTCGGACAGCTCGGCCCGCAGGTCGTCACCGGCCTGGGCGAGCCGCAGCGCGGCGTGCACACCCGCGGCGACCGCCGGCGGCAGTGCCGTGTCGAAGATGAACGTCCGCCCGGTCTCGATCAGGTGCCGAACGAACTCGGCCGGGCCGGCGACGACGCCTCCCGCGCCGCCGAGCGCCTTGGACAGGGTGGCGGTGACCACCACGTCCGGCTCGCCGGCCAGCCCGGTTGCCGCCACCGCGCCCGCGCCGGCCGGGCCGGTCAGGCCGAGCGCGTGCGCGTCGTCGACGAGCAGCAGCGCGCCGTGACGGCGGGCCACCGCGTGCAGCCGGGCCAGCGGGGCGAGGTCACCGTCGACCGAGAAGACCGACTCGGTCACCACCACCGCCGGCCGCCCGGGAGCGGCCGCGAGCGCGGCGGCCACCGCGTCCACCTCGGCGTGCGCCGTGACCACCGTCTCCGCACCGGAGAGGCGGCAACCGTCGATCAGCGACGCGTGGTTGTGCGCGTCGGAGACGAGCAGCGTCCGGGGTTGCACGAGCGCCCGCAGCGCGCCGAGGTTGGCCAGGTAGCCGGAGGAGAAGACGAGGGCGCCGTCGGTGCCCAGCCAGCCGGCCAGGTCCTCCTCGAGCGCCCGGTGCGCGTCGGTGGAGCCCCGCACGAGGCGCGACCCGGTCGCCCCCAGCCCGTACGCCGACAGTGCCGCCGTGGCCGCGGCGGTGACCTCCGGGTGGGTGGCCAGGCCGAGGTAGTCGTTGCCGGCCAGATCGGTCATCTGCTCGTCGGCCGGACGCGGGTGCAGTCGCCGGGTGAGCCCGGCCTTCGCCCGCAGCTGCGCGCGGCGGTCGAGCGCCGCCAGCCAGTCCGCCACCGTCACCCTCCCCCGCTGTGCGTGCCGGTCGGCCCGGACACCCGCCGGGCGAAATTACCACCCGCCGCCACCGGCCCGACGAATCCACTCGGTGCGAGCTGTCCCACGGTCTGGCAGGTCATTCCGGCTGACCGGGCGGTCCGGGGCCGGTGTCGGGGCACCTGGCCGGCCCGGGACTTTGGCACCGGCCTAGTAGGGTACGAGCCATGCCAGAGATCCTCGACCAGGCCCGGACCCAGGTCCTGGGTGACGGTGTCGGCCTCGACCAGGCCGGCATCCTCGCCGTGCTGAACCTGCCCGACGAGCACCTGCCCGCCGCCCTCCAGCTCGCTCACGACGTGCGGATGCGCTGGTGCGGCCCGGAGGTCGAGGTCGAGGGCATCGTCTCGCTGAAGACCGGCGGCTGCCCGGAGGACTGCCACTTCTGCTCGCAGTCGGGCCTGTTCACCTCGCCGGTGCGCTCGGTCTGGCTGGACATTCCGTCGCTCGTCGAGGCGGCGAAGCAGACCGCCGCGACCGGGGCGACCGAGTTCTGCATCGTCGCCGCGGTCCGCGGCCCGGACGCCCGGCTGATGAAGCAGATGCGCGAGGGTGTCGCCGCCATCAGGGCGGCTGTCGACATCCAGGTCGCCGCGTCGCTGGGCATGCTCACCAAGGAGCAGGTCGACGACCTGGTCGACATGGGTGTGCACCGCTACAACCACAATCTGGAGACCTGCAAGTCGTACTTCCCCAACGTGGTCACCACGCACTCGTGGGAGGAGCGCTGGGAGACGCTGCGGATGGTTCGCGACTCCGGCATGGAGGTGTGCTGCGGTGGCATCCTCGGCCTCGGCGAGACCGTCGAGCAGCGGGCCGAGTTCGCCGCGCAGCTCGCCGAGTTGAACCCGCACGAGGTGCCGCTCAACTTCCTCAACCCGCGCCCGGGCACGCCGCTCGGCGACCGCCCGGTGGTGGAGGGCAAGGACGCGCTGCGGGCCATCGCCGCGTTCCGGCTGGCCATGCCGCGCACCATCCTGCGGTACGCGGGTGGTCGCGAGATCACCCTCGGTGACCTCGGCACCCGCGATGGTCTGCTCGGCGGCATCAACGCGGTGATCGTCGGCAACTACCTGACCACGCTTGGTCGACCGGCGACGGCCGACCTGGAGCTGCTGAACGAGCTGAAGATGCCGGTCAAGGCCCTCTCCGCAACGCTGTGACGACGATGACCACGACCGAGCTGTGGTGCGACAGGTGCGGTGAGTCGGCGACGGCCACCGGCCACCCGGCCTGCGCGTCGGCCCGCCAGTTGGAGCCGCCCCGGTTCTGCCCCGGCTGCCGACGCCGGATGAAGGTGCAGGTGCTGCCGGTGGGCTGGTCGGCGGTCTGCGTCGAGCACGGCGAGATCCGGGGCTGAACCGATGCTGCGAGGGCGGGCGGTGACACTGCGACCGGCGACGGTCGCGGACGTGCCGGCCCTCGCGGCGATCCGGGCAGATCCGGAGGTACGACGGTGGTGGCGGGGCGGCGACGACCTGGCCGACGCCGTCCGCGCCGACCTCGCCGACGACGACCTGCACGTGTACGCGGTCGAGCACGACGGCCGGGTGATCGGCGCGATCCAGTGGTACGCCGAGCCGGACCCGGACTATCGGCACGCCAGCCTGGACGTCTTCCTCGATCCGGCGGAGCGCGGCGCCGGGCTGGGCGGTGACGCCATCCGCACGCTGGCCCGGCACCTGATCGACGAGTACGGCCACCACCGCTTCACCATCGACCCGGCGGCGGCGAACAGCGCCGCCATCCGGGCGTACGCGAAGGTTGGTTTTCGCCCGGTGGGGGTGCTGCGCCGCTACGAGCGTGGGGCGGACGGCCGCTGGCACGACGGCCTGTTGATGGACCTGCTCGCCGACGACCTCGTGGAGTAGGTCAGTCGTCCACCCGGCGCGACGAACGGTTGCCCTATTTGTCGCATTGATGCCGAAACACCCGTATCGGGCTTATCGTGCCTTGAATGAGGGTGGAGACGACGAGGCCGGACGCGAGCGCCGGCCCGGTCCTCGCGGGCCGGTTCCGCGGCGACATCGAGGGGCTGCGGGGGCTCGCGCTCGTGCTGGTGCTTGTCGGTCACGCGGGCCTCTCGGCGCTCCCTGCCGCGTTCGTCGCCGTCGACGTCTTCTTCGTGATCTCCGGCTTTCTGATCACCGGGCTCCTGGTCGACGAGATCCGCCGGACCGGCGGAATCCGCATCGTCGACTTCTACGCCCGCCGCGCCAAGCGGTTGCTTCCGGCCGCCACCGTCGTCCTCGTGGCGAGCCTCCTGCTCACCTACCTGTTCCTGCCCCCGATCCGCTGGTCCGCGACCGCCCGGGACGCGCTGGCAAGCGCCGCGTACGCGATGAACTGGCGTCTGGTGGAGCAGTCGACCGACTATCTGCGCTCGGAGGAAGCCCCGAGGATCCTTCAGCACTTCTGGTCGCTCGCCGTGGAGGAGCAGTTCTATCTGGTGTGGCCGGTGCTCCTGCTCGTCGTCGCCATGCAGGTCTCCCGCCGCACGGTCCGGCGTACCGGCGCGCGACAGCCGATCCCGCGCAGTCGGGCGGGCCGACACCGCAGGCCGTTCCTCGGCGACCGGGTGTCGGGGTGGCTGCTCGCCGCCTTCGCCCTGGTCGGCGTCCCGTCGCTGGCCTGGTCCATTCACCTGAGCCAGACCGAACCCGCGCGGGCATACCTGGTCACCACCACCCGGATTTGGGAGCTGGCGCTCGGCGGTGGCCTGGCGATCATCGGTGGGCAGCTGACCCGGCTGCCGCGGTCCGTCGCGATCGTGCTCGGCTGGGCCGGTATGGCCACCGTCGCCCTGGCCGCGGCGCTGATCCGGCCGGAGACGGCCGCCTACCCGGGGTATCTGGCGTTGCTGCCAACCCTCGGCGCTGTCGCGATCATCGCGGCCGGGCCCGGCGCCGGACGGTACGGGCCGGCCGTCCTCCTCAACAGGCGGCCGACGCGCGCGGTCGGCGCGGTGTCGTACTCGTGGTACCTGTGGCACTGGCCGCTGCTTGTGGTGGCGGAGGCGCGGTGGGGGCCGCTGGACACCACCGCCGGGCTCGCGATGATCCTCTGCTCGGCGGTCCCGGCGGTGCTGACCTACCACCTGGTGGAGAACCCGTTCCGGTACGCACGGATCTCCAGGGCCCGGGTGCTGCGAATGGGGCTGGTCGCCACGAGCCTCACAGTCCTCACCGGAGTCGGGCTCCACCTCGCGGTCCGACCACCAGGCTCGGGCGAGGCGCCACTCGCCGGGGCCGGCACACCGGGTACGGCTCCCGGGGACGGGCGGGCGGCGGCTCCCGTGGACCGGTTCGCCCGCATCACACCCGACCCGCTCGACGCCCGCGACGACCTGCCCGACGTCTACCGGGACGACTGCGTCACCCAGGCCCAGGACGCGAGCCTACGCAGCTGCACCTACGGCGACCGGAACTCGACGGTCGAGGTGGCACTTGCCGGCGACTCGCACGCGGCGCACTGGGTGCCGGCCCTACAGGTCATCGCGGCCGAGCGCGGTTGGCGGCTTGTCACCTACATCAAGACGACGTGTTCCTTCCTGACCGCGCCGATCAGCATCGCCGGGCGGTCGGACCACAGCTGCACGGAGTGGAACCGCAACCTCCGGAGGGCGCTCACCGGTGAGCGCCGACCCCGGCTGCTCATCGTCTCCAGCGTGACCCAGATTCCGCTTGTGGGGGGCAGCACACCGCCACCGGGCCCGGCGACGGCGGACGCGCAGACGGCGGCCCTGTCGCAGACCTGGTCGGAGCTGACCGGGGCCGGCCTGCCGCTGGTGGTCATCCGGGACACCCCGTCGTTCACCGTGGACATGGCCGAGTGCGTGTCGGCGCATCGCGAGCGGCTCACCACCTGCGCGCAGCCCCGGCAACGCGCGCTCGCCTGGGGCATACCGCAGGAGCGCGCCGCGGCCGCGCTACCCGCCGTACGCCTGGCCAACCTCAACGACGTCATCTGCCCCAGCGAGCGGTGCCCGGCGGTGGTCGACGGGCTGCTCGTCTACCGGGACGCGCACCACCTGACCGCCACGTACGCCCGCAGCCTCGCACCGCGGCTGCACGACCGGTTGCGTCACCTCGCGGCGGAACACCTGCCGTGAGCGAGCAGACCGTGGGCAGTTGCCGTCCGCGCGGAACGGCAACTGCCCACGGTCTCGTCGCGGTCAGGCGACGGTGCAGGGGGTGTTGTTGACGGTGAAGGCCGTCGGTTTCGGGTTGCTGCCGCTGTACGTGCCGTTGAAGCCGAAGCTCACCGACGCGCCCGCCGCGATCGTGCCGTTGTAGGACAGGTTCGTGGCGGTGACCGCCGCGCCGCTCTGGCTGACCGCCGCCGACCAGCCCTGGCTGACGCTCTGCCCACCGGTGAAGCTGAACCGCAGGGTCCAGCCGTTGATCGCGGTGGTGCCGGTGTTGGTGATCGACACGTTGGCGGTGAAGCCGCTGCCCCAGTCGTTTGTGGCGTACCCCACGGTGCAGGTGCCGCCGACCGGCGGGGCCGCGGTGGTCACCGCGACCGGCGCGGACGCCGCGGAGGTGTTGCCGGCGGCGTCCACGGCCACCACGTAGAACTGGTACGCCGTCGACGCGGTCAGCCCGGACACCGCGACCGTGGTGCCGGTCGGCGAGCCGACGAGCGCGTCGGTCGTGCCGGCCTCGCGATAGACCCGGTAGCCGGTGACGCCCACGTTGTCGGTGGACGGGGTCCAGGCCAGGGTGAGCCCGGTGGCGGTGACGGCCGAGGCGACCGGCGTGCCGGGGGTGCTCGGCGCGGTGGTGTCGGTGGTGCCGGCGGGCGGCGTCGTCACCGTGAGCTTCGGTGCGGCGGCCGACGTGTTGCCGGCGCCGTCGCGCGCCACGACGGTGAACTCGTACGACGTCGCCGGCAGCAGCGTCGTGATGGTCAACGTCGTGCCGGTGACCGGCCGGACCACAACGGTGTCGCTGTTGACCTGGACTTCGCGGACCTCGTACCCGGCCAGGCCGCTGCCGCCGCTGTCGGTCGACGGCGTCCAGGTCAGGGTGACGGTGCGGGGCCCGAGGGCGGACGCCACCGGGGTGCCCGGGACGGTCGGCGCGGTGGTGTCCGGCACCACCGGACCCGGCTCCTCACCCCACACCCGGGTGGTGCCGGAGTAGAGCGGCACCTTCCGGTTGGGCCCGGCGGTGGTCTGGTACGACGGGTCGTTCGTCGGGTCCCAGGTGCCGCCCTCCGGCACACCGACCTTGAACTGCACCTCCATCCGGTGCTGCGACTGACCGGCCGGGGCGATGGTGTACCCGGTGCAGTCCACCTCGACGTACCAGATGTCGCCGCTGTACTGCCTGGCCGTGGTCGGCGACGGGCAGCCCTGGGTGTAACCGGAGGTCACCTGCACCGGGCCGGTGCCGTCGGGCCGGAAGTAGTACCGGAACTTCCCGTCGGTCAGCGCCCGGGCCGGAAACGCGGACTTGTTGTAGACCATCACCTTGAGCCCGGTGGCGCGCGGCTCGGCCTGCGCCACGGTGGTCTCCACGGTCAGCTCGTCGATGTCCGGCGTCTCGGCGACCGGGAAGTTCGCCAGCGGCGTGCCGCCGTACTCGGAGGTCAGCCGGACCAGCGCGGACGTGAAGCCGGCGTTGTAGTCGGTGGCCACCTCGTTCATCACGTAGTCCGACCGGCTGTCGCTGTACGCGTCGTTGGCCGAGGACGGGCCTCCGACGAGCGCGCCGTAGAGGGTGTGCCGGGTCTCGACGGGGACGGTCTGGCTGTCCCACCAGGAGCCGTGCGCCGTGCGGTGGTGCGGGTTCTTCGGTGCGTTGGCGCCGAACCCGATGACGTAGCTGGAGTTGCGCGGGTTGTCGCCGAGCGCGTAGTTGATCTGCCGGACGGCGAAGTCGTGGTAGCGCGCCTTACGGGTGGTGTCGGTGGTCTTGTCGCTGTAGACGAGCGCCGCGAAGGAGGTGTTCGCGGCGTAGCGCAGCGCGCCCCACGAGTCGAGCACCGCCATCCCGCCGGGAGAGTACGGAACCCGCTGCCCGTTCACCCCGACGGTCCAGTAGTCCAGCCACCGGTTCGCGTCGTCGACGTACTTCTGCTTGCCGGTCAGGTTCGCCAGCAGCACGTACGCGCCGAACTGCTTGTTGTCCCAGGCGATCGTCCACTTGTAGGAGCGGGTGGTGGTCTGGTTCTCGGTGCCGAGCTTGTCGTACTCACTCTCGGCCTTGGTCAGGTAGCTGGCCTCGCCGGTGGCCCGGTGCAGCCAGATCGCGGCCCACACCAACTCGTCCTGCCAGCCGCTCCACGAGCGGTAGAAGCTCGTGGCGTCGGTGATGCACTCGTGGTAGGCCTTCCGCACGGTGTCGGCGAAGGTGTAGAGCTGCCGGGCGTGGCCGAGCAGCTTGTCGGCGTAGGTCGCGTCGGTGGGCCGGAACACCATCGAGGAGGCGGCCATCGCGGCCGCCGTCTCCCCCGCCAGGTCCGCGCCGCCACAGCTCGCATCGATCCTGTACGCGGGCCGCGCCATCGGCATCACCTCGGCCGGGCCCCACCACTTGTGGTCGTCGTCGCCCTTGCCGACCTGCCCGTAGAGGACGTTCGCCGACGGGTGCGCCTTGACGAAGTAGTCGTTGACGAAGCGCAGGTTGTTGAGCAGGTGCGGCAGTTGCCCGGAGGAGGCGTAGCCGCTGCGGTACTCCACCGCGCCCCAGGCGAGCATGGTGGCGCTGAACGCCATCGGGAAGCCGAACTTCACGTGGTCGCCGGCGTCGTACCAGCCGCCGCTGAGGTCCAGACCCGCGCCCGCGCCGTCGGTGAGCGCGCTGTCCCCACGCCAGGAGACCCGGTTCCAGTCGGGCAGTTTGCCGGACTGCTGCGCCTCGTAGAAGAGCAGCGACTTCTGCAACGCCTCGGCGTAGTTGTAGGTCGCCGCCGGCGCGGCGGAGGCGGGCCCGGACGGCGGCGCGGTCACCGCGAGGGACGCGCCGGTGAGCAGCGCGACGCCGAGGGCCAGCAGCCGCCGCGGCCAGGGCTGGTCGGCGGCCGGTGACCGGCCGGGCTGGCCGCTGAACGGCCGGGTCAGGTGGCGCATGGCGGGCTCCTGTCGAAGGCGCCGCCGGCGGTCGCACCGACGCGGGACGGCGTACGGGCGGCACGACCGCCGGCGGCAGCGGGGGTGGCGGTGTGGACCACGGGGCCATGGAAGCGCTCCCATGGATAACCGACAATGTAATGGTCGGGTCGGCGGTTGGGAACCCTGCCGCTTGGGACGGGGTGCGCGGGGCGCTTTCCGTACTCGCGAGTAACCACTGCGGACCATCTCATAACATAGATTGCTGTCTATTTGTGGCCGACGTTTGCGCAGCTCAGACCGAACGGCTCGGGCAAGATCTTCGCGCCGTTCGAGCGCTCCGACGGCCAGCCAGACAAACGTACTGTTGCTGACCGACTACGGGGCGCGAGACAGTACCGATCACCAGCGGTGCCGTCGACGCCGCCGCTCCCCGGTCAACCCTGAGGAGAAGCGATGGCTCTACGACTCGCCGACGGCACCGCCTGGACCGACATCCTGGCCCGCGCGGTGGCCGTCACCCCGGAGGCGTTCGGCGCCGAGGTCGACGGCGTCACCACCCTGCACAATCTGGTCGAGGGCGAATGGCAGGAGGTCGGCCACCCCGCCCCGGTGCGCACCCCGGTCGACAACACCGTCCTCGTCAACCTGCCCCGGCTCGACGCCGACACCGCGCGTGCCGCTGTCGCCCACGCCGCGACAGCGCACCGGGCCTGGGCCCGGACCCCGCTTGCCGACCGCAAGGCCCGGGTCGCCGACGCCCTGGGCTCGCTCACCACCCACCGCGACCTGCTCGCCCTGCTGCTGGTGTGGGAGATCGGCAAGCCGTGGCGGTTGGCCTGCGCCGACGTGGACCGGGCGCTCGACGGCGTCCGCTGGTACGCGGGCGAGATCGACCGGATGCTCGCCGACGGTCGCGAGCCGCTGCCCGGCCCGGTCAGCAACATCGCCTCCTGGAACTACCCGATGAGCGTGCTGGTGCACGCCGAACTGGTCCAGCTCCTGGCCGGCAACGCAGTCATCGCCAAGACCCCATCGCAGGGCGGCGCGGTGTGCCTGTCCGTCGCCCACGCGCTGATGCGCCGGGCCGGGCTGCCCGCCACGCTCGTCTCCGGCAGCGGCGCGGAGTTGTCCGAGGTGCTGGTCCGGGCACCCGAGATCGGCGCGGTGGCGTTCGTCGGTGGCCGGTCCAACGGTGGCAAGGTGGCCGCCGCACTGCTCGACAGCGACAAGCGGCACCTCATCGAGCAGGAGGGTCTCAACGCCTGGGGCATCTGGAACTTCTCCCAGTGGGACCTGCTCGCCACCCACCTCAGGAAGGGCTTCGAGTACGGCAAGCAGCGGTGCACCGCGTACCCCCGGTTCGTGGTGCAACGCGACCTCGTCGACGATTTCCTCGACATGTACCTGCCGGTCGTCCGCTCGGTCCGCTTCGGTCACCCGCTCGCCGTCGGCGACGACTGGGCCGCCGGTGACCCGCTGCCCGAGCTGGACTTCGGGCCGCTGATCAGCGCCGCCAAGGCCGACGAGCTGCGCCGCACCGTCGACGAGGCGGTCCGCGGCGGTGCGATCCCCCTGCACCGGGGCAAGCTCACCGGCGCGCCGTTCCTACCCGGGCAGGACACCTCGGCGTACGTGGCGCCGTCGGTGCTGCTCGCCCCGCCCGGGCGGTCCCGGCTGATGCACGCCGAACCGTTCGGGCCGGTCGACACGATCGTCGTGGTGGACACCACCGACGAGTTGCTGGCCGCCATGAACGCCTCCAACGGCGCGCTTGTGGCCTCGCTTGCCTGCGACGACACCGACGAGGCCGGCAAACTGGCGGTGGACCTCCAGGCGTTCAAGGTGGGCATCAACAAGCCGCGCTCACGCGGTGACCGGGACGAACCGTTTGGCGGCCGGGGCGCCTCCTGGAAGGGCGCGTTCGTCGGCGGCGACCTGCTGGTGCAGGCCGTCACCGTCGGCGGCGAGGGGCGGCTCTACGGCAACTTCCCCGACTACAGCAGCTACCCCAGCACCTGACGACCGGGCCCCTTGTGGAGGCTCGCCGCGCACAAGGGGCTCTCGTCGCGACGTACCGTCGGGAGATGGCACTGATCGCACAGCTCTCCCTGGGCGTGGCCGACGCCGAACGGGCCGCAACGTTCTGGGCCGAGGCCCTCGGCTACCGTCGCCGCGAGCCCCGATTCACCGGCGACGAGTGGATCGTGCTGGAGCCGCCGCGCGGGGTGTCCGGCGCAGCCCTCGCGATGGACCTCAGCGAGAGCCCCGTGCGGGAGTTCCCCCGGCTCCACCTGGACCTGGACGCCGGCGATCGACCTCTCGACGAGGAACTCGACCGGCTGCTCGCCATCGGCGCGCGGATCGTCGACTGGCGGCACTACCCCACCGACCCACACCCGACCGAGCCGCCGTACGTGGTGCTCGCCGACCCGGAGGGCAACCGGTTCTGCGTCTCCGGCCGCCGCGAGCCGCCCGGGCCCTGAACAGTGCTCTAGGCGAACGCGCCCGTCCGGTCCGCCCCGGTGGGGACAGCGAGCGGCACGGTGAGAGTGAGCAGCCCGTCGTCGCGTTCCACAACTGTGGGCCGGCCCAGCCGGTGCAGCGTCCGCAGCAACGGTTCGTTGCTGGCCTGCGCGTGCAGCACCAGCGCCGCGTACCCGGACCGGTCGGCGTGCAGGACCAGCCGGCGCAGCAACGCCGAACCGAGCCCACGTCGCTGCCAGTCGTCGCGCACCAGCAGCGCCACCTCGGCCTCGTCGCCCTCACCGAGCAGGTTCGCCATGGCGACCACCGACTCGGCCGTGCCGTCGCCGCCGGTGGTGGTGGCGAGCAGGGTCAGCCCCCGGCTCGGCTCCAGCAGCCGACGCAGCCGGGCCGGCTGCGGTAGCGCCGCCCCGCCCAGGTAACGCCGCTGCCGGCTGCGCGGTGAGCACCCCTCGTGCAGCTCCACCACACCGGACAGGTCACCGGCGTCGGCCGCTCGGACCGCCACCTCAGCGCCGTCGGGCAGCACCAGGGTGACCTGTTCGGCGGCCCGCCGCGCCACGGTGGCGGCCAACTCGACAAGGGCCTGCGCCCGCGCGTACTCCGCCGGGGTGAAGTCGGGCGCGGCCCGACGCAGCGCGAACGAACCGCCCGCCGGGTCGGCGAGCAGCATGCTGGCCCCGCTGATCCCCCGTTCGACGCCGGCCGACGCGGGACGCCAGCTGACGACGTCGGCGGCGAGCAGGGCCCGCAGCGCCTCGCCCGTCGCGTCCGGGTCACGCACCAGCCGGTTCGCCAACCCGAGCACCCGGGTAGGCTGGTCGGCCAGGCCACGCGCCTCGCTGCGCGCCACCCAACAGTCCCGACCTCGACCCCGCTCGACGGCGGCGACCAGCCCGGCCTCGTCGAGCGCGTCCGGTGCGTCGACGAGGAAGTCGTCCACCGCGCCCTGCTCGGTGGGCTGCACCTGCACGGTGAGGATGTTGACCCCGCGCAGCGCGAGGCTCGCCGTGAGCACCGACAGGTAACCCGGCCGGTCGTCCACCGTCGCCCGGATCCGCCACAACGTCATGGTTGGCTCCCTTCCCCGGTAAGAGCCTCACCCCCGCCTGTTGCCGCCCGGTTGCCCGGCCGTGTCGGCCCGGGAACTCCTCGGGCCGCTCAGGGGCCGGCGACCACCGGCGGCGCGCCGACGAGGTCGAGGCGGTCACCGAGGATCACCGTGCAGGCGCGGACGAGCTGGGTGAGCCGGTCCACCTCGGTGCTGTGGAAACCCGCCGCGGAGAGCGTCTCGCTGCGCTCGCGGGCCACCACCAGCACCAGGCCCGCCCGGCCGAACGGCGCGACCGCGTGGTGGGTGCCGTCGGGCGTGGTCATCGACCGACCACGCAGCGGGGTCACCTCCGGCAACCGCGGGGGTACGGGGGCACGCCAGCTCGCGTGCCCCACGGTCGCCCCGCCACCCCCGGTGCGCGAGGCCCAGTCGACCGGCACCACCGCGGCCACCGCCCAGTCGGCGGCCAGCAGGCCGGGCACCGCGTCGACGAGGGTGGCCAGCCCGTCCGCCGGGTTGGCCGCGACCTGGGCCAGCAGCTCCGCGTCCTGGCCGGTGGTGGTGGGCGCGCCGATCGCCCGCCACACACCGTCCACCCGCACCCCGGGAATCGCCGCGAGCCCGGCCAGCAGGCGCTCCACCCGCGCCGCACCTGGCCAGACCACGGTGAAGTCGTCCACCGCGCGCCCGCCGAGCCGTTCGAGGACCACCACCTGGACGATGTCCGCCCCGGAGACACCCAATGTGCGGGCGACCTGGCCGAGGGTGCCCGGACGGTCCGGCAGGGTGACCCGAACTCGCAGCAACATGTCTGTCCCTCCGCTCGGCGGGCCGGCGAACAGCGGCCGGCAGGCTGGTCCCAGCCTGGTAGTTGACCATTTCGTCCCTGTTGCAGCGGCATGACCCGGGGGGAAATTCTGACCTTGACAACGTGAGCGGGCTGCCATCAACTAGTCGGATGAGCGATCCGGCCGTCGATGCGCCACGGCCGGGGGCCGTTCCCGCCTCCCCGGCGGGGCTGGACCTGGACCGGCTCGCCGGCTATCTGGCGCAGCACCGACCCGAGCTGGCTACCGGGCCACTGCGGGCCCAGCTGATCGCGGGCGGCAAGTCCAACCTCACCTATCTGCTGCGCCTCGGCGACCGCGAGGTCGTGCTGCGCCGGCCTCCCCTCGGGCACGTGCTGGCGACCGCGCACGACATGGCGCGCGAGTTCCGGGTCATCTCGGCGCTGGCACCGACCGAGGTGCCGGTCCCGGGCGCGCTGCTGCTCTGCGCCGACCCCGAGGTGATCGGCGCACCGTTCTACCTCATGGAGCGGGTCCCCGGCGAGGTGTTCCGCACCCGCGCACAGACCGACCCGCTCGGCGACGAGCGCCGCCGAGCCCTCGCCCTGGCGATGATGGACACGCTCGCCGCACTGCACAGCGTCGACCCGTCCGCCGTCGGGCTGGCTGACTTCGGCCGCCCCGAGGGCTACCTCGCCCGGCAGGTCCGCCGCTGGGCCGGGCAGCTCGACCGCTCCCGCAGCCGCCCACTGCCCGGCATCGACGAGCTGCGTGACCTGCTCGCGGCGACCGCCCCGGAGGGCGCGAACGCCGGCCGGATCGTGCACGGCGACTACCGGCTTGACAACCTCCTCGCCTCGGCCGACCCGGTCGCCGTGCACGCGGTGCTCGACTGGGAGATGGCCACCCTCGGCGACCCCCTGGCCGACCTGGGGCTGCTGCTGACGTACTGGGACGTGCTCGGCGACAGCGGCAGCGCCGCCGGCAACCCCGTCGCCGACGGGCTCGGCCCGCGCGCCGGCTTCCCCACCGGCGCCGAACTCATCGAGCGGTACGCCGGACGCAGCGACGTGGACGTCGGGCCGCTGCACTGGCACGTGGCGCTCGGCTGCTTCAAGCTCGCGGTCATCTGCGAGGGCATCCACTACCGCCACACGCTCGGGCAGACGCTCGGCGAGGGCTTCGACCGGATCGGCGAGATGGTGGCACCGCTGGTCACGCACGGGCTGAGCGCCGCCAGGGAGCGGTGATGGACTTCTCATACGACAGCCGGACCGAGGAGCTGCGCGACGAGCTGAGCCGGTTCCTGACCGAACACGTATACCCGGCCGAGGCCGTGCACGCCGAGCAGGTGGCCGCCGGTGACCCGTGGTCGCGTACCCCGGTGCTGGCCGAGCTGAAGGCGGAGGCCCGCAAGCGCGGCCTGTGGAACCTCTTCCTGCCCGACCCGCGCTACGGCGCCGGCCTGACCAACCTCCAGTACGCCCCCCTCGCCGAGCTGACCGGCCGCAGCCCGCACCTCGCACCGGAGGCGGTCAACTGCGCGGCACCGGACACCGGCAACATGGAGTTGCTTGCCGAGTTCGGCTCGGAGGCGCAGCAGAAGCGGTGGCTGACGCCACTGCTGGAGGGCGAGATCCGCTCGGCGTTCTGCATGACCGAGCCGGACGTGGCGTCCTCCGACGCCACGAACATCGCCACCCGGATCACCCGCGACGGCGACGAATACGTGATCAACGGGCGGAAGTGGTGGTCGTCCGGGGCGATGGACCCGCGCTGCGAGATCTTCATCGTGATGGGCAAGACCGACCCCACCGCCGACCGGCACCGCCAGCAGAGCATGGTGCTCGTCCCCCGGGACACCCCCGGGGTGACCGTGCGCCGGGGCATGACCGTCTTCGGCTACACCGACGGTTCCCACGGCGGGCACGCCGAGATCGACTTCACCGACGTCCGGGTGCCCGCGGAGAACCTGATCGGCGCCGAGGGCACCGGCTTCGCCATCGCCCAGGCCCGGCTCGGGCCGGGCCGGATCCACCACTGCATGCGACTAGTCGGAATGGCTGAGCGGGCCCTGGAACTGCTCTGCAAGCGGGCGCTCGGCCGGATCGCGTTCGGCCGACCGCTTGCCGAGCAGGGCGTGGTCCGGGAGTGGATCGCCGAGTCCCGGGTGCGCATCGAACAGGCCCGCCTGCTGGTGCTCAAGACGGCCTGGCTGATGGACACCGTCGGCAACAAGGGCGCGCACACCGAGATCCAAGCCATCAAGATCGGCACGCCGGCGATGGCCGAGTGGGTCATCGACAAGGCCATCCAGGGGTACGGCGGCGCCGGCGTCAGCCAGGACACCCCACTGGCCGCCCTCTGGGCACAGACCCGCACCCTGCGCCTCGCCGACGGCCCCGACGAGGTCCACCGCAACTCCCTGGCCAAGCGCGAACTCCGCCGCTGGACCCCCGCCTGACCCCCGCAGGCGGGGTGGGGGTGGTTAGGCGGAGGCTCGGTGGACCAGTTGGGTGTCCAGGAGGATGTGCGAGGCGGGTAGCTCCTCGCCGCGGATCCGGGCCACCAGTAGGCGGGCCATCTGCCGGCCCATCTCCTCCACCGGCTGGAAGACAGTGGTCAGCGGCGGCTCAGCCTGTCGGGCGATGGTCGCGTCGTCGAAGCCGATCACCGCGACGTCCTCGGGCACACGGCGGCCGGCCTCACGCAGGGTACGCAGCGCGCCGAACGCCATGAGGTCGGACGCGACGAAGACCGCGTCCAGGTCCGGGCAGACGTCCAGCAGCCGGCGCATTCCGGCCGCGCCACTGCCCTCGCTGAAGTCGCCGTACGCGATCAGGTCGGGGTTGACGCTGGCGCCGGTGGCCTTGACCGCATCGGTGTAGCCGGCCAGACGAGCGAGCCCGGCACCCATGTCCTGCGGACCGGCGATGGTGGCGACGCGTCGCCGCCCCTGTGTCGTCAGGTACTCCACCGCCTGCCGTGCCCCGCCAACGTTGTCCACGTCGACGAACCAGGCCGGCTGGGCGCCGGGTTGCAGCATCCGGGCGGGCCGACCGCCGAGCACGGCGGGCAGGCCGCGCTCCTCCAGCAGCGTCGGCAGCGGGTCGGAGTCGTGCAAGGACAGCAGCAGTACGCCGTCGACGTGCTGGTTGGTGAGGTGGTGCTCGACCCGTTCCCGCTCGACCGGGGACTGGGCCATGGCCAGCCAGAGTTGCATGGGCGTCTCCAGCAGCCCGGAGCTGATGCCTCGCACGATCGAGGCGAAGAACGGCTCGGTGAAGACCCGTTCACCGGATTCGGAGACCACGAGCGCGACGGAGTCGGTCCGCTGGGTGACGAGGGCACGGGCGGCCCGGTTCGGCACGTACCCCAGCTCGGCGATGGCCTGTTGGACCGCGGCCCGGGCCTCCGGGCTGACCTGGGGCGAGCCGTTGACCACGCGGGAGACCGTGCCCCGACCGACGCCGGCACGCGCCGCGACCGCGTCGAGGGTCGGGCGCCCGAGCGACCGGGTGCGCTGCGTTGTCATCGTCTGCTCCTCCGACGGCGGACGGACCCGGCGCCACCTGCGGGAGGTGAACGCCGGGGCCGTCCTGATGGCTGGCCCGAGCCTATTGTGCGGCCAGACCGTTGCGCCGGATCACCGAGGCGTACCACTTGGCGCTGGACTTGGGGGTGCGGACCTGGCTGTCATAGTCGACGTGGATCATGCCGAACCGCTTGGTGTAACCCCAGGCCCACTCGAAATTATCCATCAACGACCAGGCGAAGTATCCCCGCAGAGGCACCCCGGCGTCGATCGCCTCGTGGGCGGCGCGCAGGTGGGCGTCGAAGTAGGCGAGCCGGTCGACGTCGTCGACCTGCCCGTCGACCACCGAGTCGACGAACGCGGAACCGTTCTCGGTGACGTACAGGGGTAGATCGGTGTAGCCGTGCACCCGCTGCAGCGTCTCGGTCAGGCCCGGGGCGTCGATCTCCCAGCCCATGTCGGTGACCGGGACGCCGCGGCTGACGAACCGGACGTCCTCGCTGCCCGGCCAGCACGACGGTGCCGGGTCGGCCGCGACGCCCTCGACCGGCGCGGCGACCACGTGCCGGCTGTAGTAGTTGACCCCGACGAGGTCCAGCGGCGTGGAGATGGTCGCCAGGTCGCCGTCGCGCACGTGGTCGAAGTCGGTCACCGTGCTCAGGTCGGCCACCAGATCCTCCGGGTACGACCCGCGCAGCAGCGGGTCCAGGAAGAACCGGTTGGCCAACCCGTCGATCCGCCGGGCGGCGTCGACGTCGGCGGGGGTGTCGCTTGCCGGGTCGACCGGGTAGAGGTTGACGGTCACGCCCACCTCGGCGGCCGGCCGGGCGGCCCGCAGTGCCTGCACGGCCAGGCCGTGACCGAGCATCAGGTGGTGGCCGGCGCGCACCGCGTCCGCTCCGTTGGTGCGGCCGGGGGCGTGCACGCCGGACCCGTAGCCCAGGAACGCCGAGCACCACGGCTCGTTGAGCGTGGTCCAGTAGCGCACCCGGTCACCGAGCGCGTCGGCCATCAGCGTGGTGTAGTCGGCGAAGCGGGCCGCGGTGTCCCGGGCCGGCCAGCCGCCGGCGTCCTCGAGCGGCTGGGGCAGGTCCCAGTGGTAGAGGGTGAGCCACGGCTCGATGCCGTTGGCCAGCAGCTCGTCCACCAGTCGCCGGTAGAAGTCCAGGCCCTGCGGGTTGGCCGCGCCGGTGCCGCCGGGCTGCACCCGGGACCAGGAGACCGAGAAACGGTACGACTTCAGGCCCAGCTCGGCCATCAGCGCGACGTCCTCGCCGACGCGGTGGTAGTGGTCGCACGCCACGTCGCCGGTGTGCCCGGCGAGGACCCGACCGTCGGTGTGGCTGAAGGTGTCCCAGATCGAGGGAGTACGGCCGTCGACGGCCGCCGCCCCCTCGATCTGGTACGCCGCCGTCGCGGCCCCCCAGAGGAATCCGGGTGGAAAGGTCAGCCCGGGGCGCTCGTCGAGGACGTCGACGGCGGGTGGGCTGGCGGGGTTGCTCACGACTTGACGGCACCTTCCATGATCCCGCCGATGATCTGGCGGCCGAACACGAGGAAAACGACCACCAGGGGGATGGTGCCGATCGCCGTGGCGGCGAACACCTGGGAGTAGTCGGTGTAGTAGGCGTACGAGAGGAAGGAGAGCGAGACCTGGAGGGTCGGGTTCTCCGGGGTGAGGATGGCGTACGGCCAGATGAACGAGTTCCAGGTCTCCATGAAGGTCAGCAGACCGAGCACGCCGGCGGCGGGACGCAGCGCAGGCAGCACGATGCTCCAGTAGATCCGGAACGTGCTGGCCCCGTCGACCCGACCGGCCTCGATCAGCTCGTCGGAGATCGCCTGGCTGGCGTACTGCCGCATCATGAACACGCCGAAGGCGCTGACCAGGAACGGCACGGTGACCGCGTAGAGGGTGTCGTACCACCCCAGGTCCTGCATCATGCCCCAGAGCGGGATGAGCCCCATCTGCGTCGGGATCATCATGGTGACGATGATCGCCAGCAGGAGGGCGTTGCTGCCCCGGAACCGCAGCTTGGCGAAGGCGAACCCGGCCAGCGATCCGGTGAGCACCACCGAGAGGGTGACCACCGAGGAGACGATGATCGAGTTCATCATGCCGGTGAGGAAGTTGGCGGCGTCGTTGTCGAGCACCCGCCCGAAGTTGTCACCGAACGCTCCGCCGGGGGTCAGCGGCGGCGGCACGTCGTTGATGTTGTCCAGGCTGCGACTGCCGATCACCAGCATGTAGTAGAACGGGTAGATGGACAGCAGCGCGGCCAGGACGAGTGCCACGTAGGTCAGCGGGCTGGTGCGCCACAGGCGCTGGGAAGCCGAGATCATCGATCTCTCCTCACTTCGCCGAGCGGCGGACGAGTAGGAAGTTGAACAGCGACACCACGACGATGATCATGAAGATCGCCCAGGCGACAGCGGCCCCGTAGCCGGCGGTGTTCAGGTTCGAGATGCCCATCTCGTACATGTACATGGCCAGAGTCTGGAACTCCCGCTGGCTGCCGCCGAGGATGTTGCCGTTGGCGAAGAGCAGCGGCTCGGTGAAGAGCTGCATGCCGCCGATCGTGGACAGGATGACCACGAAGATGAAGGTGGGCTTGAGCATGGGCAGGGTGATCTGCCAGAACTGCCGCCACGGCCCCGCGCCGTCGATCTCCGCGGCCTCGTAGAGGTCCTTCGGGATCGCCTGCATGCCGGCGAGCAGGATCAGGGTGTTGTACCCGGTCCACCGCCAGTTGACCATCGAGGAGATGGCGAACCAGGAGCTCCACCGCTGCCCGTCCCAGTCGACCGGGTCGACACCGACGAGGCTGAGGAGCCAGTTGAACAAGCCGAACTCCCGCTGGAACAGCATCCCGAAGACGATCGCGACAGCAGCCACCGACACCACGTTCGGCATGAAGATTGCCATCCGGAAGAAGGTCTTGGCGCGCAGGAAGGTCCGGTTGAGCAGGTTCGCCAGGAAGAGGGCGAGTAGGAGCTGCGGGATGGTCGACAGGGCGAAGATGCCGAACGTGTTGACCAGTGCGTTCCAGAAGTAGTCGTCGGAGAACAGCCGGGTGTAGTTGTCGAAGCCGATGAACGTGTGGTCGCCGATCATGTCCCAGTCGTGCAGCGACATCCAGGCGGTACGCACCATCGGGTACAGCCCGAACACGCCGAAGATCAGGAAGAACGGGGCGACGTAGAGGTACGGCGAGTACTTGACATCGAGGCGGTTGAGTAGCCTTCCCCGGTTACGTCGGGAAGAGACGTCGGGAGAAGGTGGTGGTGCTGCTGGCGACGGCGGCGCCGTCGTGGCCGACAGGCTCATACGAATTCCTTTTTCCGGCGAGGCCCGGGGGCCCTCGCGCAGGGAGCTACGCGGAGGGGACCGGCCGGTGGCGTCCGGGAAGCCCCGAACGCCACCGGCAGAGGATCACTCAGAAGGCACCCTGAGTCTTGGCGTCCTTCGTGAACTGCTCCCAGGCCTTCGCCTTGTCGGCCTGCCCGTTCTCGAAGGCCCGCAGGGCCGGCTCGAGTGCGTTCTCCTTGACCGCCTGGTGCTTCGGACCCAGGTGGGTCGGCTGGATCTTGGCGACGCTCTCCCCGAAGATCTTGCCGGTCGGCGCGTTGCTGAAGTACTCGTTGGTGTAGCCGATGAACGCCTCGTTCTTCAGCGCCTCCAGGTTCGTGGGCAGCGGGCCCTTGAGCTTGAATGCCTCCACCTGGCTCTTGGCGTTGGTGAGGTACTCGGCGAGCTTCGCCGCCTCCTTCGGGTACTTGCTCTGCGCCGGAACCGCGAGCCAGGAGCCGCCCCAGTTACCGCCGCCGCCCGGTACCGACGCGACGTCCCACTTGCCCTTGTTGGCCGGACCGGAGTTGTCCGACACGATGCCGAGCATCCAGGACGGGCAGAAGGTGGCCGCGAAGGTGCCCTGCTTGAAGCCACCCGACCACTCCGGCGACCAGGTCTGCGCCTTGGCCGAGATGTCGGCCATCGACGTGGCGGTGTCCCAGGCGTTCTTCACCGCGGGGCTGGTGTCCGCGATGATGTTGTCTTCCTTGTCGTAGAACAGGTCACCGTTGCCCTGGAACATCACGCCGTTGGAGACGGCGGTGATCGAGTCGATGAACGCCTTGCCGCTGGCCTGCTTGTACTTCAGACCGGCGTCGTGGAAGCCCTTCCAGTCCGGCCAGAGCGCCGACACCTGGTCGCGCTCGGTGGGCAGGCCGGCCGCCTGGAACAGGTCCTTGCGGTAGCAGACGGCGAGGCTGCCGACGTCGGTCGGGAGGCCGATCAGCCGGCCGTCCGGCGCCTTGCCCAGCTCCCACTTCCAGGGCAGGTATTCCTTCGAGTGGTCGGCGACCAGCGGGTTGAGGTCGGCCCAGTTGCGCGCGTTGGGCTTGAACTCGTTGAGAATGCCCTCTTCCAGGGCGGTGACGTCCGCCGCGCCCTTGCCGGTGGCCAGGTAGCGGACGAGCTTCGGCCGGTACTCGCTGAGCTGTGCGGTCTTGCGCAGCTCGACCTTGACGCCGGTGTCCTTCTCGTACTGCTTGACGAGCTCGTCGTAGCCCATCTCGCCGAAGGTGTCGACGACCAGCTTGGCCGGCTTCTCGCCGGCAGCCGGCTTGTCGTCGTCGTTGCCACAGGCTGCGAGACCGCCGATTGCGGTGATCGCGGCCAGGGCAGCGGCCGCCAGGCGGGTACGCCGCGTGGTGACAGTCATTCGCTGACCCCTCTTTCCGGGTGGTGAGGCTGGATGGGTGTGGTGGGGGGTGCCCGTCACGCCAGGCCGGAGTTCGTGAGTGAGCCACGCCACCTCCGGGAGCGCTCCCATGAGATTGCCGGCGGGTAACGGGAGTGTCAATAGGACGTTGGGAGCGTTCCCAGATCGTTACCGCTGCCCACTCCCACCCCATCCACCCCGCCGCCCCCCTGTTGATCAAGAGGTTTCGGTCAGCAATCTCGGTTTCGCTGACGCAAACGTCTTGATCAACAAGGTCGGCGGGCCCCCGGCCCAGGGGGTTGGGGTTGGGGGTGGTCAGCAGAAGCGGCGGAGCAGGGTGGTTGCCCGGTCGGCGTCGAAGCGGGACGGGTCGAAGGTGGCCCCCGCCCAGTCGCGCAGGAGGGCGTGGCGGGAACCGGCGAGGTCGGCCGGAGCGGCAGGATCGTCGAGGGCTTCCAGGAGCGCCTGGTAGCCCAACGGTCCGCCGATACCCTCCGGTGGGCAGGCACCCTCGCCGGCCGGGCAGACCGGGTACCGCTCGTCGGGGTCGGCGGTCAGCGCGTCCTCCACGACCAGGTCGTGCTCCCACCAGTCGCCGAAGTCGTAGGTGTAGGAGAACCGGCTGCCCTTGCCGAGCACCGCGTCCAACCGCGCGTCCAACTCGTCGTGCAGGCCCAACTCCCCGTCCGGGTCGGGCTCGCCGTACTGCACCGCGTCGATCTCGAACGAGTGCAGGTGACAGTCGCGCCATCCCATCGCGTGCTGCACCACCCGGTGCAGTCGGTCCAGCGTGTAACCGGCCGGCACGAGCACCCGGCGCCACACCGGCGGGCGGGTGCCGGCCAGGGACATCTTCAGCTGGAAGATCTGACGCGGCATGCTGTCCTGTCCTCCCGCGGCTTAGGCTGCGAGCATGATCTGCCGAGCGTGCCGGGCCCGGCGACACGACGACTGCCCGGGCCGGAACTGGTGCGACTGCCAGCACCGTACCGCCGAACCGACCCCTCCGGTCACCGGTCCGGCCGGCGAATGACCGTCGGAATTCCGATCCGACGGCTCTGGCCGGAGCCGTCCACGCAGCAGCTCGACGACACCGCGCTGACCACCCTCTACGGCCGTGCCGACAAGCCCCGACTGCGGGTCAACTTCGTCGCCAGCCTGGACGGGGCGGTCACCGTGGACGGCTACTCCGCCGGGCTCTCCGGCGCGCCGGACAAGCGGGTGTTCGGTCTGCTGCGGATGGTCTGCGACGCCCTTGTGGTGGCCTCGGGCACGCTTCGCCACGAGGGGTACCGGGCGGTCCGGCTGAACGAGACCCGCCGCGCCTGGCGTCTCGACCACGGGCTGGCCGAGTACCCGACGCTTGTGGTCGTCTCCGGCTCCCTCGACCTGGACCCGGCGCAGGCCGCCTTCGCCGACGCGCCGGTCCGGCCCCTCGTGCTCACCCACGCCGACGCCGAACCGCCACCCGGGCTCACCGATGTCGCCGACCTGCTGCGCTGCGGCGCCGAGCGGGTCGACCTGGCCGCCGGTCTCGCCGAGCTGCACCGACGCGGGCTGACCCAACTGCTCTGCGAGGGCGGCCCGCACCTGTTCGGGGCGCTCACCGCCGCCGACCTGGTGGACGAGCTGTGCCTCACCGTCTCGCCGCTGCTGGCCGGCCCGGGCCCCGGCCGGATCACCGCCGGCGACGCCGCGCCACCCCGGCACCTGCCCCTGCGACATGTGCTCGCCGCCGAGGACGGTGTCCTCCTGCTCCGCCACGCCCGCCCGTGACCCGCCGTCGGCCGGTCGGACACCCACCGTCGTGAGCGTGACGCCGCATGGTGTCGTCCGCCGCGTCGCGTGGCGACCTGTCGTACTCCTCGGGCAGGATGCACGTCATGCTTCCCGAACGTGCTGCCCGAGCGACCCGAGTCGCCCGATGACCGACGCCGACCTCGACAGCCCTGGCGAGGCGGTCGGGCGGGTGCTGGGCACCGCCGACGCCACGCCGTTGCAGTTCTGGACGGCCGTGGCGCCCGGCAGCTACCTCCAGCTCGACGACGTGGTGGTCACCCGACGGGAGCTGCCGGACCGGGAGCCGGTGACGATCGCCGGGGTGGTCACCCAGGTCCGTGCCCGGCACGAGGGCGCCCAGTTCGAGTCCGACGTGTTCGCCATCGCCGACGGCACGCTGCCCGCGCAGGTGCAGGAGGCGGCCGAGGTCACCACGACCCGGGTCGATCCCGAGCTGTACGTGCCGCCGACCCCGGGCGCGGTGGTGCACCGGGCCGAGGGCGACGCCCGGGCGCGGGCGCTGCACTTCGACCGGATGGAGCGGCGCATCCCGATGGGGATGGGTCGCGACGGCGTCCCGGTCTATCTCAACGCCGACTTCCTCGACGGCAGCCGGGGCGCGCACGTCTCCATCTCCGGCATCTCCGGGGTGGCCACCAAGACGAGCTTCGCCACCTTCCTGCTCTACTCGGTGTTCCGCTCCGGCGTGCTGGGCGGCGACGCCGTCAACGCCAAGGCGCTGATCTTCAACGTCAAGGGCGAGGACCTGCTCTTCCTGGACCACCCCAACAGCCGCCTCGACGAGCCCACCCGCGCGGCGTACGCGAAGCTCGGGTTGAGCGCCGGCGCCTTCCCCGACGTGCGGGTGTACGCCCCGCCCCGGGTGGGTGACGCGGCCGGCACCCCGGATGTGAGCAGTCGGCTCACCGGCGTCGACAGCTTCTACTGGACACTCAGCGAGTTCTGCTCCGACCGCCTCCTGCCGTACGTCTTCGCCGACGCCGACGACGAGCGCCAGCAGTACACGATGGTGGTCCACTCGGTGGCCGCGCACCTGGCCCGCTATGCCCAGCCCGCCGACGGCGGGGTGAGCATCGACGGGGTTCGGCTCGGCTCCTACGGCGACCTGGTCGACCACATCGTCGACCAGCTCAACGACGACGAGACCCGCTCCGACTGGGCCGGCAGCGCGGTGGGGTTGGGCACCGTCAACGCGTTCGCCCGGCGGTTGATCGGCAGTAAGAAGGATCTCGCCCGGCTGATCCGTGGCGACCTCGCGGCCCGCCGCCCCCACTCGATCAACACGAGCGAGTCCGCGCAGGTCACCGTCGTCGACCTGCACAACCTGCCGGACCGCGCGCAGCGGTTCGTGGTGGGTGTGACGCTGAAGAGCGAGTTCGAGCGCAAGGAGAAGTCCGGCACCGCCAAGCCGTTGCTCTTCGTCGTGCTCGACGAGCTCAACAAGTACGCCCCGCGGGAGGGCTCCTCGCCGATCAAGGAGGTCCTGCTCGACATCGCCGAGCGGGGCCGCTCGCTCGGGGTGATCCTGATCGGTGCGCAGCAGACGGCGAGCGAGGTGGAGCGGCGGATCGTCACCAACTCGGCGATCCGGGTGGTCGGCCGGCTCGACCCGGCCGAGGCGTCCCGCCCGGAGTACGGTTTCCTGCCGCCCGCGCAGCGCCAGCGGGCTCTGTTGGCCAAGCCGGGCACCATGTTCGTCAACCAGCCGGACATCCCGGTGCCGCTCTGCCTGGAGTTCCCGTTCCCGGCCTGGGCCACCCGGGTCTCCGAGGCGGGCCGGGCACCATCGGAGACGCTGCGCTCGATCACCCAGTCCGCCGACCCGTTCGCCGTGGTGGGCTCCGGCGGCGGCAGCACCGACGACGACATCCCGTTCTAGCTGGGGGCCAGCACACCCATGAAGATCCTGCACACCTCCGACTGGCACGTGGGAAAGGTGCTCAAGGGGCAGTCCCGGGCCGACGAGCACAAGGCCGTGCTGGCCGGGGTGATCGAGATCGCCCGTGCCGAACAGCCGGATCTGGTGATCGTCGCCGGTGACCTCTACGACACCGCCGCGCCCAGTTCGGAGGCGACCCGCCTGGTGACCCGGGCGTTGACGGCGTTGCGACGCACCGGCGCGGACGTGGTGGCGATCGGCGGCAACCACGACAACGGCCCGGCGCTCGACGCGCTGCGACCGTGGGCCGATGCCGCCGGCATCACGCTGCGCGGCGGGGTGCGGGAAAACCCGGACGAGCACGTCATCGACGGCACCACCGCCGGCGGCGAGCGGTGGCGGCTGGCCGCGCTGCCGTTCCTGTCCCAGCGGTACGCGGTGCGCGCCCTGGAGATGTACGAGCTGACCGCCGCGGAGACCAACCAGACGTACGCCGACCACCTGGGCCGGGTGCTGGGGCGGCTGACCGAGGGTTTCACCGAACCGGACCGGGTGCACCTGGTCACCGCGCACCTCACGGTGACCGGCGCGGCCGCCGGCGGCGGTGAGCGCGACGCGCACACCGTGTTGGGTTACGCCGTCCCGGCCACCGTCTTCCCGGCCACGGCGCACTACGTGGCGCTGGGTCATCTGCACCGGGCGCAGCGGGTCGAGGGGCCCTGCCCGGTGCGGTACAGCGGCAGCCCGCTCGCTGTCGACTTCGGTGAGCAGGAGAACGTCCCCTCGGTGACGATTGTCGAGGTGACGGCCAGCACCGCGGCGCGGGTGCGGGAGGTGCCGGTGACGGCGGCGAGCGCGCTACGGACGGTGCGGGGCACCCTGGCCCAGCTCGCCGAGATCGAGGCACCGGACGCGTGGCTGCGGGTGTTCGTACGGGAGCAGCCCCGCGCCGGCCTGCGCGAGGAGGTGCAGGAGCTGCTCCCCCGGGCCCTGGAGATCCGGATCGACCCGGAGCTGTTGGCCGCGCCGGGCAGTGGCGCGCGCATCGCCCAACGCTCGGGGCGCTCGCCCCGGGAGCTGTTCGCCGACTACCTGGACAGCCGGGGCCACGCCGACGAGGGTGTCCGGGAGCTCTTCGACGAGCTCTTCGAGGAGGTCGAGCACTGATGCGTCCGATGCGACTGGACCTGGCCGGGTTCACGGTCTTTCGGGACGAGACCACCGTCGACTTCACCGACGCCGACTTCTTCGCTCTGATCGGCCCGACCGGTTCGGGCAAGTCGACGATCCTGGACGCCATCTGTTTCGCCCTCTACGGCATGGTGCCTCGCTGGGGTGGCGCCCGGGGGTTGGCGAACGCGCTCGCGCCGTCGGCGACCGAGGCGCGGGTGCGGTTGGTCTTCGAGTCCGGCGGCGCCCGGTACGTGGCGACCCGGGTGGTCCGGCGGGACGGCCGGGGCAACGTGAAGACCGCGAACGCCGGGTTGCAGCTGATGCCGGCCGGCTTCGACGTGACCAAACTGGACACCGGGCTGAGCCCGGACGACCTCGGCGAGGTGGTGGCCGGCACCCCCGCCGAGATGGAGCAGGCGGTGCTGGAGGCGGTCGGGCTGCCGTACGAGCAGTTCACCAGCTGTGTGGTGCTGCCACAGGGGCAGTTCGCCGACTTCCTGCACGCCAAACCGGCGACGCGGCAACAGATCCTGGTCAACCTGCTGGGCCTCGGCGTCTACGAGGATGTGCAGAAGAAGGCGACGGCGCGCGCCGCGCAGGCGGAGGCCCGACTGGAGGCGGTCGACCAGGTGTTGGCCGGGTTGACCGGCGTGGACGACGAGGCGTTGGCCGAGGCCGATGCGCGGGTGGACCGGATGACCGAGCTGGCCTCCGCGGTGACCGACGCGGTGCCGGAGTTGGCGGCGGCCCGGGTCACCGCACGGGAGGCCGCGGCGGCGCTGACCGCGCTCGACGACGAGTTGACCGTGCTGACCGGGGTGCGCGCTCCGGGCGGGGTGACCGAGGTCGCTCGCGCGGTCGCCGGGGCGCGGGCCGACGCCGAGGCGGCGGCGAGCGGGGTGTCGCTGGCCGAGGAGCGGGAGGACAAGCTCCGCGGCGAGCTGGCCGCCGCCGGTGACGAGAGCGCGCTGCGACTGCAACTGCGGGCGTACGACGATCGGGACCGACTCTCCGGCGAGGCCGACACGGTCCGCGCGGCGGTGCGCGCGGCGAACGACGAGCACGCCACTGCGGTGGCGGCTCTGGCCTCCGCGCGCGTGGTCGCCGAGCGGGCCGACGCCGAGCTGGAGGCGGCCTTCCGGGCGCACGAGGAGGCGAAGGCCACCGACCTGGCGGTGAGCCTGCGGGCGCACCTGCATGCGGGTGCGCCCTGCCCGGTGTGCGAGCAGCCGGTGGCCGAGGTGCCGGCGGTGCCGGCCGACTCGGCGGTGGCCGCCGCGACGGAGGCCGGAAAGGCCGCGCGGGCGGCGACCAAGGCCGCGCAGGCGACGGTGCAGCAACGGGACACGGCGGCGCGTGAGCGGGAACGGCTGCTGGTGCAGGCGCGAGCCCGGCAGGAGCAGGTGGAGGCCCGGCTTGCCGAGCTGGACGGGCAACTCACCGGGGCGGCCGAGCCGGTCGTGCTGCGTCGGGAGTTGGCCGAGCACGCCCGGTTGCGGAGTGCGTTGGAGGAGGCGGCGACGGCGGTCCGGGCCGGCCGCGAGACCGCTCGGCAGGCGCGGGCCGGGGTGGACGCCGCCGAGGAGCGGCTGCGGGCGGCGTGGCGGGCCTTCGACACCGCCCGGGACGGGTTGGCCCGCTTCGGCCCACCGGCGACCGACCGGGACGACGTGGCCGCCGCGTGGGCGGCGTTTACCGGCTGGGCGACGACCGAGGCGGACCGCCGCCGGGCGGACCGAGCCGGTCGGGCCACCGCGGTGGCGGAGGCCGAGGCGGTGGCCGACGGGGTGCAGCGGGCCCTCACGGCCATCTTCGCCGCGGCCGACGTGCCGGTCGGGGACGACCCGGTGCACGCGGCGACCGTCGCGGTGGAGCGGGCCGACGCCGACCGGCGGCGGCTGCACGAGCGACGTGAGCAGGCCGGGACGTTGCGCGAGCAGCGGGCGGAGCACGAGCGCGAGGCTCAGGTGGCGCGCGCGCTCGCCGGGCACCTGCGGGCCAACAACTTCGAGCGGTGGTTGCTTGCCGAGGCGTTGGACCTGCTCGTCGACGGCGCGTCGGGGATCCTGCGGGAACTCTCCTCCGGGCAGTACGAGCTGGTGCACGACAAGGGCGAGTTCGTCGTGGTCGACCACCACGACGCGGGGCTGCGGCGTGGCGTGCGCACCCTGTCCGGCGGTGAGACGTTCCAGGCGTCGTTGGCGTTGGCGCTGGCGCTCTCCGAGCAGTTGGCCGGGATGTCCACCACGGCGGCGAGCCTGGAGTCGATAGTCCTGGACGAGGGTTTCGGCACGCTCGACGCCGCCACGCTGGACACGGTGGCGGCGACCCTGGAAAACCTGGCGGCCCGGGGCGATCGGATGGTCGGCGTGGTCACCCACGTGCCGGCGTTGGCCGAGCGGATCCCGGTCCGCTTCGAGGTGCGCAAAGATGCCCGCTCGGCGCGCGTGGAGCGGACGGGCCGGTGAGCGCGAGGAGTGCAGCGCAGCGGAGCCCCGCAGTCGCGAACGAAGGAAAACCCGGTGAGTGACGCCGCGTTCTTCGTGGATTCGTGGGATCCGGCCTACGGGGCGTCGTTCGAGGCGTCCGCGACCGGGCCGGCCGCGCCGAGCAGCGCCCAGGTCGACGCGGACGTGGAGGTGCCCGCCGTGGACTGGCGGGCCATCGGGGTACGCCCGGAGGTGCGGGCGCCAGACGTGGTGTTGCTCGTCGACGGGGTCCGCCGGGTCGACGCGAGCATCTGGACGGCCGAGACCGACGGCGGGTCGTTCCCCGGGTTGGCCGCCTCGTACGCGGCCGGAGTGGTGCGGTGCGACCTCCGTCGGGGTGCGGCGCAGTTGGCGGGCACCCGGGTTGCTCGGGGTCTGTTCACCGCGAGTCCGTCGGCACAGGATGTGGTGGCGGGCGCGATCCGTTACCCGGTGCACCGGGTGGGTGGCAGCGGCGAGCTGGCGAAGCTGCCGGCCGCCGTGCAGGGTCCGCTGACCGCGTTGGAGGTGGCGGTGTCCGATGCCGCCCGGGTCGACGGTGACCTGTTGGTGGTGGACGGCCCGTTGCGCAGCCGCCGGCAGTTGCCGCGCACGTTGGGCTACATCAAGACCCAGCACAGTCAGTACCTGGATGCCCGGCTGACCGCGGTGGTGACCGGCATGGCCCCGGGTGAGCGGTCCCCGGTGTTCCGGCTCGGCACCGCGTGGGGTGGTTGGTCGTGGTATTTGCGGCTCCCGGTGGCGGTCGGAGCGCCGTGGGCGGGCATCGTCCGGGTGGAGTGCTCCGCCGACCTGCCGGTGGAGGCGGCGGTCGAGCTTGCCGACCTGTCGCTTGTCACGTTGCCGCGCTTCGCGTCCACCCCGTACAAGGATCCCCGGGCCCCGCAGAACCTGATCCCGATCGCCGGCCTGGAGCGCCGGCTGCGTGCCCTACTCGGCGATGCCAGGTTGCTGCACCGCGCGTTGACCGCTGCGGCCCGCGCGGCCCGGTGAGCGCGGAGACTGGTTGCGGTGGGGCGTAAACGGGCGGGTGACCGGGTGGTCGAGCAGGTGGACACCGGGCTGGCGGAGTTGGTACCGGATCCGGACCGGGCCGGGTCGTGGACGCTGCTGCTTGACGGCGCGCCGCAGTCACACGTCGATCTGGGCGATCCCACCCACCTGGAGTTCGAGTACGTACGGCGGCTGGCCGCCGCCGTCGACCTGATCGCCCCGGCCGGTACGCCGCTGCGGGTGCTGCACCTGGGTGGTGGCGCCCTGACGCTGCCCCGGTACGTCTCCGCCACCAGGCCGGGGTCGACCCAGCGGGTGTCCGAGGTGGACGGTGCGCTCGTGGAGTTGGTCCGCCGGGCGTTGCCGTGGCCGTCGGACGCCCGGCTGCGGGTCCGGGTGGAGGACGCCCGGGCGGTGTTGGCGTCGACCCGGGAGGCCAGTTACGACGTGGTGGTCGCCGACGTGTTCGCCGGTGCGCGTACGCCGGCCCACCTGACGTCGGTGGAGTACGCGGCCGAGGTGGCCCGGGTGCTCCGACCCGCGGGTTGGTACCTGGCGAACCTGGCCGACGGCCCGCCGTTGCGGCACGCCCGTGGGCAGGTCGCCACGGTCCGTTCGGTGCTGCCGCAGGCCTGTCTGGTCGGGGACGCGGCGGTGCTGCGCGGGCGCCGGTACGGGAATCTGGTGCTTGTCGCCGGGCGGTCCACACCGCCGGTTCCGGAGCTGACCAGGCGTGCTGCCGGCGACTGGTTCCCCGGTCGCGTGGTGGCCGGCGACGAGTTGGATCGTTTCGCCGGTGGCGCGCCGGTCGTGCGGGATGCCGACGCGACCGGCTCCGATCCACCGCCGCCCGGGCTGTTCTCGGTGCGCCGCTGACCGTCCACTCGACCGGGCGCAGAAACTTTTTCCCCCGTTTGTTGATCCGTTGGGACCGGCGCTGCGTACCACCGGGCGGCCCACCTCGTGGGCCGGCGTTGGTCACGGACATCCCGGAGGTCTGCATGCACGCGGTGGCGGCCGGTTGGCATGGCGACACGGTCCGCGCTGACTGGTTGTCGGCGCGACCCTCGTCACGGTCAACCTCGTCTGCCCGGGGGGTCGACGCACGGGCGACGTCTCGCCAGAATGGTCCGGTGACGCCGCGACCGGCGCCCGGACGCCATCAGGCGACGACAACCGAGGCCAGCCACTCCGACCAGTTGATCCGGCAGCTCTACGCCGAGCACGCCGGCCCGTTGCTGATGTTCGTCATGCGCCTCACCGGGGGGGACCGGCAGCGCGCGGAGGACATCGTCCAGGAAACGCTGCTGCGGGCCTGGCGCAACGCGCACCGCCTGGGCACGCAGGGGCAGGGCTCGTTGCGACCGTGGTTGGTCACGGTGGCCCGCCGGATCGCCATCGACGAGCATCGGAGCCAGGAGGCCCGGCCGCCGGAGACGTACGACCGGGACCTCACCGCGTTCGCCGAGGCGGACAGCACCGACCGGGTGCTCCGCACCATGACGGTGGCGGACGCGCTGCGTACGCTCAGTCAGTCGCACCGGGAGATCCTGATCTCGACGTACTTTCGGGGGCGGACGGTGCCGGAGGCGGCCGAGGAGTTGGGCCTGCCCCTCGGCACCGCCAAGTCGAGGGTCTACTACGCGCTGCGCGCGCTGCGCACGGCTCTGCAGGAGCGGGGGGTGACAGAATGAGCCGGCCGGACCACATGGACGTCGCGGCATACGCGCTCGGTGTGCTCGACGAGCAGGACACTGAGCGGTTCGAGGAACATCTCGCCACCTGCTGGGCGTGCGCGGCCGAGTTGGAGACGATGGTGCCGGTGGTGGGGCTGCTCTCCGACATCGACGGCGAGACGATGATGGCGCTGGAGCAGACGGCGACCGACCCGGCGCTGCTGGACCGGACGCTCAGCGCGGTGCGTGCCGACCGACGGCGTACCCGGTTTCGTCAGATGCTCGCGACGGCCGCCGCGATCGTGGTCTTCGGCGGTCTGACCGGTTACGGCTTCGTCAGCGTGGCCGGCAACGACCAGCCGCCGGGGGTGCTCGCCGAGTCGACGCCGAGTGCTCCCAACGATCCGCCGACGAGTGGGCCGACGGCCGCGCCGAGCGGCCCGGGTGTGGGCGGCACCGAGGAGGAGGGTGACCAGGTCGAGGCGACCGACCCGACCACCGGTGTGCAGACGACCATGTTCCTGGTGACCAAGGACTATGGCACGCGGATCAACTTCAGCCTGCGGAAACTGCCCGGCCCACGCATCTGTCGGCTGGTGGTGGTGCGCAAGAACGCCAGCACCGAGGTCATCTCGACCTGGTCGGTGCCGGAGAGCGGCTACGGCACCAACACCCGACCGCAGGGTCTCGAGCTGAGCGCCACGACGTCGGCTCTGCCCCCTGACATCAAGCAGCTCCAGGTGCAGTCGGTGGATGGCAACGGCGTGGCGAGTCCGCTGGTCACCGTACCCATGTAGGTGTGCCCACCGAATCGGCGCCGGTCATTGTGACAATGACCGGCGCCGATTCGTCGTTGAAGGGAGGCGTCCCTTGCGCGGGCGTACGCAGCGCGGCCGGAAACGGTTCAATCGGTTTACGTGAAATTGACCACTGTTACTACTTCAACCTTGACAGCCCTCTCCCCGTACTCATGGGTGAACTGTCAAGAATGAGGAGGGCACGTGGCACAGATGAAGCGGACCGTCATCGTCGCGAGCGCGATGGTCGCACTAACGGCCTGCGCTCCCGCGGGTTACGACCCCGCGAACTCGAGCGCGGCGGAGCCGGTCGCCGTCGCCGCGGCCGAACCCACCGCGACGGTTGAAGCTGAGGCCTCGCCATCCGCTGAGGCGCCCGCCGCCGACGCCCCGCCCGCGGACGTCGACCTCACGGAGAAGCTTGTCGGTAAGAGTGTCGCCCGGATGGGCAAGGTGGTCACCGACCAGGACGGCTGGATCCTGTACCGCTTCGACAAGGACACCGCCGACCCGCCGTCGTCGAACTGCGTCGACAAGTGCGCCGAGGTGTGGCCCCCGGCGTTGACCGACGGCAACCCGGAGCTCACCGGCGTCTCGGACGACAAGGTCGGCAGCGTCACCCGGCAGGACGGCACCCGTCAGCTCACCGTCGGCGGCTGGCCGGTCTACCGCTACATCGGCGACAAGAAGCCCGGCCAGTGGAAGGGCCAGGCTGTCGGTGGCACCTGGTTCGTGGTCCAGCCGGACGGCAAGAAGAACCTGAGCTGCCTGCCCAAGGGCACGCCGAAGGCGGTCGCACCGCCGGCGGACAGCGACTCGAACGACGCGGCCGGCGGTTCGGGCTACTCGTACTGAGTCTGGTCGCCCGCGAGGGCACGGTGGTCGGTCGTCGCCGGGGAGGGCGCGGCCGGCCACCGTCGTGTCCGGGGTGGGGTCAGGCCCGTTCCCACGGGCTCGGCACCGGGAAGTACGTCTGCAGGAACGGGATGAGCAACGCCAACTGCGCGTCCAGGTCCTCCTCGACGGAGAACGCGTCGTTCAGGCAGAACACCTGCCGGTCCCGACGGGCGAGCAGGTGGGCCAACCGGGCGGGAGTGTCCGGGTGGGACAGCTCGGCGATGGTGTACCGCAGGTTCCCCGGTGCCGCCCGACCGGTGTGGAACGCGTAGTAGTGGTGCAGTGACGAGGCGACCGACAGGTCGTCCATGCTGCGGAACTGACTCGCCGCGGTCCGCCCGTACTGCTGCGGGAAGGTCTGCTCGATCTCCTGGAGCACGCTGCGCCGCAGCGCGTGCGGCATGTGCTTCATCTTCTGGGTCAGCACGGTGCCGAACCGCTCCGCGATCAACGCCCGGTTGTTCTTCCCGGCCGCCGACGACGGGATGTCCCCGGCGGTGGGCGCGCCCGGCGGCACCAGCGCCGGTGAGGGGAAGAAGCGGGAGATGCCGTTGGCCAGGAAGAAGTCCTGGGGCAGCACCTCGGTGCCGAGGAAGACGTCGTCGTTGAAGTACAGGAAGTGCTCGGAGAGCCCGTCGATGTGGTGCAGTTGGCTCTCGATGGCGTGCGAGTTGTACGTGGGCAGGACCGTCGGGTCGGTGAAGATCTCCCGGTGGTCGACCACCCGCAGCCCGGTGGCGGCCGGGTCCAGCCAGGCCGGCACCTGGTCGTCGGTCACCACGTAGACATGGCGTACCCACGGCGCGAACAGGTGCAGCGACCGGAGCGAGTAGCGCAGCTCGTCGCGGCTGAGGAAGCGGGCGGCGCTGGCCGCCTCCGCGTGGTACGGCACCCCGGCCACCTCGGCCCGTCGGCGCAACCAGGCCGGGTCGGTGCCGTCGACCCAGGTGTAGACCACGTCGACCGGGAACGGCACGTCGTCGGGGCGTGGCGCGGCGAACTCCGGCCGGGTGCGGGCGGTCGCGGGCGCGGCGGCGGGCGCCAGGCCGGTGAACCGTGACTCCGGTACGAGGACCAGCGGCGCCGTCACCGTCACCTGCTCGGCGACGGCGTTGGGTCGCGGCGCGACCAGCGTGTCACCAGCCCGGGTCCAGAACTCGACGTCGCAGCCGTACGCCTGCCCCAGCACCAGCCGCCGCTGCGGGTCCGTCCAGTACCAGGTCAGCCGCACCACCGGGGCGTCCGCCAGGCGCTCCCAGGTCTTCGGCTCGAACCCGGCGGCCGGCTGCGCGGTGCCGTCCGGCACCCCGACGTAGCCGGGGACCCGACGGCAGACGGCGGCGAGTGCGGCGTACGCCCGGGTGCGGTCCTCGGCGTCGACGGCGACCACCGATGAGCGGTGGGCCTCGCCGCGGACCCGGAAGTGGGGTACGCCGGCCTCGTCGAGCGCCGCGGTGACGGCGGTGAGGTTGTCGAGCCGGGCCAGCAGGGGTGTGACCGACGCTCCGATCCGGGCCACCCTCGGTCCCCGGTCGGCGGTGACGACCACCCGGTCCGCGCCGGCGAGCAGCTCCGGCTGGCGGCGGGCCAGCCGCTCACCCCGACGCTCGGAGAGGTGACCGTCCCGCGCGGCTCGGGCGACCCACTGCTTCAACTGGTGCCGGGCCCGGGGGCTCACCTTCGTCGCGATGGCGCGCCGGGTCTGCGGGCTGAGCACCCGGCGGTACACCTCCACGAAGCCGGTGGGTTCGGCAAGCGCCCGGGGCGGCTCCCCCGGCGGGGGCGTCGGGCCGGTCACCGCTGCGGGCCCGGCAGGGCCGCGATGGCGGTGGCCACCCGCTGGGAGTTGTTGCGGTCCTGTGCGACGAAGAAGTCCGTCGCCCGACGGGTGTACTCCTCCTCGCGGACGCACCCGTTCTCCAGGTACCTGATGATGGCGTCCACCGTCTCCGACGCGGTCTCGCAGACCGGGCCGAACCCGTCCTCGCGGTGCTCGAAGTACCCCTTCTTGTAGCCGCCGATGGTCCAGAACTCCTCCGCGTCGAACTGCGCGTAGATCAGCGGGGTGCCGAGGTACGCGACGTCGCAGGCGGTGGAGGAGTAGTCGGTGATGAACAGGTCGCACTGGCGCAGCGCGTCCTGCACCGTCCGGCTGGTCTGGTCCGCCATGGCGAAGCAGTCGTCGGTCGGCACGAGCCCGGCCAGCAGCGAGCGCATCTCGTAGTGCGGCAGGAGTTCGAGGGTGTACCCGTGCTGCCGCAGCGCCTGCCGCAACCGCTCGTCACCGAACAGCTCGGCGAGGAACACCTGGTAGGCGGAGCCCTCGAAGGCGACCCGAGGTCGAGCGGCCTTGTTGTACGACGGGGTGACGAGGTACGTACGCCAGGTCGGCATGAACAGGATGCGACGGTGGCCCCGGTCCGGGGTCAACGCGTCGAAGCGGGGCAGGCCCGTGTTCGCCACCATGTCGCCGTAGTCGAGGTCCTTCGCCACGTACTCGGCCTCCCGGTCGGCCGAGGTCACGAAGAGGTCGAAGGAGGCCCGGCCACGGTGCACGCCGGCGCTGACGTCCTTCTCGATCACCCCGTGGTCGAGGAAGATCCGGGTGGGGGCGATCCGCCAGTTCAGGTGCTTGAGGAACGGCGACCGTTCCCAGCTCGCCGGCAGCATGTAGGAGTCGATGTCGTACGAGTTGATCAGCTTGGTGGCGTGCAGCATCAGGAACTTGTGCCGGAACGAGCCGTGGGTGACGACGTTGCCCAACCCCTGCAACCGGTGCCGGTCCGGGCTCTCCTTCGCCAGCAGGTAGTACACGTTGCGCCGTCGCTCCACCTGCCGCAGGTGCCGGAACAGGTGCGAGGAGTTGTCCTGCGCGGTGTCGGTACGCTCGCCGACGAGCCACACGTCACGCCGGCCCATCAGCGGCGCGGTGAGCGTCCGCAGCAGCCGCTGCTTCCAGAACGGGCCCCGGGACGCCGCGTGCCGCAGGTCCTTGCGCAGCATCAGGCGTCGCCACCGGCGCTGCCCGGCCACCCCCGCCTTGCGCTGGACCAGCAGCTCGGCGTTCTCCCGTCCGCTGAAGGTGGGCAGGACCCGGGTGTTGCCGGCCAGCTTGGTGGTGGCGTCGCGCAGGTAGGCCGCCGAGATCAGGCACTGCCGGGACGCCTGCCCGGTCGTGGTCAGGAACACCAGCCGCAGCGCGTGCTGGCCACCGCGGAGCTTGCCGATCGGCAGCTCGGCCGAGAAGCCCGACCACTCCCGGTCGTCGTCCCCGGCCCTGAGGTCGGCTCGCCGTTCGGCGCTGACCGGCACGGTGAGGCTGCTGCCGCGCACCCGCAGACCCATGGGGGTGTCCAGCGGAGCGCGCATCGGCAGACCGTTGACCACCAGGTGTCCGGAGACCTTGAGCGTCTCCCCCGACGACGCGAGCCGCATCTGCTCCAGCCGCACCCCCACCGCCGTCACCTTGGTCAGCGGCAGCAGCGCCGGCGTCACCGGGTAGTCGAGGTGCAGGTCACCACCGCAGGCGACGACCCCCCGCAGTCGCTGCCACGGACGGGCGAACAGCTCGAAGTCGTACAGCTTGAACGCCAGGTACGGCACCCGGTGCCGGGTGTCGATCGTCCAGTTGGCGATGAAGGCGGGATCGATGTCCTGGTAGATCCGGGTGCACTTCTCGAAGATCTTCCACAGGTCCGCGTCCTCGAAGAGGGTGTGCGCCCGCATGGCGAAGCCCTGGTAGCTGCGGACCAGCCACCGTTCGAGCACTTCGCGGCGGAACACGTCCAGGTCGGGCCGCAGGTCGGCAAGGGTCTCGCAGAGCTCCAGGTGGTCCCAGAAGTTCTGTTCCCGGACGAAGAGGTTGTCCATGATGGAGCTGCTGACCGCGCGCTTGCGGTACTGGTAGACCACCGTGTCGACAAGGGCGATCCGCTCGGCCTTGAGCAGCATCGGGATGGCCAGGAACGCGTCCTCGAAGTGCACCCCCTCGCGGAACCGCAGGCCGTGCTTCCGCAGTTGGGCGAGGTCGTACAGCTTGTGGCACGGGCCGGCGTCGAAGATCAGGTCCGGTGCGTCGACGACGGTCTCCAGCAGCCGGTCACCCTTGCCGAACGGCTTCTTCCAGAGGAACGCGGTCGGCTTCGGGAAGGTGTCCATGTCGCCGATGGCGATGCTCGCCTTGTGCGTCACGATCGCCTTGAGCAGCACCTCGATGGCGCGCGGCGGCAACAGGTCGTCGGAGTCGACGAACGCCACGTACGGGGTGTCGGCCAGGTCGAGCGCCAGGTTGCGGGCCGCCCCCGGCCCGCTGTTGCGCTGTTGCAGGGCTGTCACGTTGGGGTGCTCCGCGGCGAACTGCTTGGCCAGCAGGTCGGAGCCGTCGGTGCTGCCGTCGTCGACGAGGATGACGTGGCACGTGCCGAAGACGGTCTGCGCCTCGATCGACTCGAGTGTCTCGGGCAGGTAGTCCGCGACGTTGTAGACCGGAACGATGATCGTGACCTGCGGGGCGGGGTCTACCACTCTGGACTCCACTGGAGAGGGTGCGGGGAACGCGGGCGGAACAGCGGCGCGCCGGGCTGGCTCGGGCTCACTCGTCGCGCCCGAGCAGGACGGACGTGAAGTCGGTGACCGTGTTGAGCATGTTGTTGGGCATGGTGGGCGCGTCGACCGGGGCGCTCCGACGGGCATCCCGCACCGGGCGGTACGAGCGCCGCCACAGCTCCCCGGCTCCCACGCTCCGTCGCTCCGCCACCACGTCGTCCGGCAGCTCGAACGGGGCGGCGAAGGGCAGGTAGCGCGGCAGGAAGTCGGCCAACATCCGCTCCTGCTCGGCGAACGACAGCGGGTCGGAGTCGGTGTCGTTGAGGCAGAACACGTCGCGGTGCCGGCGGGCCAGCAGCTCGGCCAGCCGGGCGGGGGTCGAGGGGTGACCGAGGTCGGCGTACTCGTACTCGATGTCGCCGGGGACGGCCTGCGCGGTCAGGAACGCCCAGTACTGGTGCAGCGACGACGGGATGGACAGGTCGCCGTGGTGCCGGAACCGGTGCCGTGCGGTGGCCGTCACCTCGTCCGGAAGCATGGCCTCGATCTGCTGCATGATGCTGCGGCGCAGCGCGAACGGGGTGTGCTTCATCTTCTGCGTGATGGTCACGCCGAACTGCCGCTGGATGTGCCGACGGTTGTTCTTCCCGGCGGCCTTCACGGGCGGGTCCTCCGGCTTCGCCTCCCCCAGGCCGAACTGGGCCGGCGAGGGGAAGAACTTGGCGATCCCGTTGGCGTGGAAGAAGTGGTTCGGCAGCAGCGGACGACCGAGGAAGACGTCGTCGTTGAGGTAGAGGAAGTGTTCGGCCAGGCCGTCGATGCGGTGCAGCCGGGACTCGATGGCGTGCGAGTTGTACGACGATCGGCCGCCCAGGTCGGCGAAGAGCTCGGCGTGCGAGACGACAGTGACCATCGGGTGGCTGGGGTCGAGCCAGCTCGGTAGCTGACTGTCGGTGATCAGGAAGATCCGCCGCAACCAGGGCGCGAAGCTGTGCAGGGACCGCAACGAGTACCGCAGCTCGTCGCGGTTGTGGTAGCGCGACGAGTTGGCGGCGACCGCGTGCAGCGGGCCGTCGGGGGCACCGAGCGCCAGCGACTTCCGCTTCAGCCACTGCGGGTCGGAACCGTCCACCCAGGTGTAGACCGCGTCGATCGGGAAGCCGACCCGGTCCGGCGCTCGGACGGCCAGGTCCCGGCGGGTGCCGTAGGTGTGGTCGTCGGCCTCGGGCACGAAGTGGCTCATCAGCGCCGCCGCCACCCGGACCGGCTGCGCCCGCGCGGGCGCCTCGTCCACGACACCGTTGCGGCGAGGAGCGCGGACCATGTCCCCGTGCCGGCTCCAGAACTCGATCTCGCAGGCGAACTGGGCGCCGAGGACGACACCGGCACGAGCGTCGGTCACCGGGAAGCAGACCCGGATCACCTCGGTCGGGGCGGCGTCCGGTTGGTCCCGACGCGGCTGGACCTGCACCACCCGGACGTCGGCGCCCGCCAGTGCCGGCGCGGAGCGGACCAGGCGTTGCACCGCCGACCGCTGGTCGTCGAGGACCGCGACGGTGCTGCGCAGGTGGTCGTCGTTACGGATGCAGTGGTATTCGATACCGGCGGCGTGCAGCGCGGTGGTGACGGCGGTGAGGTTGCGGTGCCACTGCGCCAGCGGCGTCGCCGTGGCGACGACCTCGGCCCGGGCGCGAACGCCACCGTCGGTCACGGCCACCCGGGCGCCGAGGGGGTGCACGGTGTCCCCGCCGCGCGGCCGGGAAAGCGTCTGCACCAGGCCGATCCGCCGGTGCGCGGGCAGCAGACCCAGGAGCCGCCGCCGCGCCGTGGACGGCAGGAGTCGATAGATCTTCAGCGCGATCACGCGCTGGACCGTCCGCGCGTATCCATCACTGCATGCCCTTCCGCAATCCCCCGTTGGCACCGCGTGTCGACCAGGCGTCGGCCGCGCGCCGCCCGGTGGCGGTTGTCGGCGGACACCGATCTCCGGGCCGGACCGCGTCTCCCGCGAGCGGGAAGGATGCTGGCCGCCGCAGGTGGCCCGGGACAGTGCGTTTACCTGCAGGCCATCAAACAACCACATGATCGATACCTGGCCCCACAGCCAAAAATGGCATAAGAGCGGTATGCACCGATTCGCCATCGTATTTTTGGCCGTTCGGGTAGTCCGACGACACCGGGACGGGCGGCCGAACGTACCCTCACGCGTGACCTGGCAGAGTAGCGGGGTGACCGAGACCGAACCCGCAGCGACAAGGGTGCTGCACCCACCGGCGGGCTACCGGCTGGCCGCCTCGGTCCGTGCGCTCACCTTCAGCCCGTACGACCCCTGCGCCCGGGTGGCGGCCGGCACCTTCTGGTGGGCCACCCGCACCCCGGACGGCCCGGCCACGCTCGCGCTGCGACCCGCCGCCGGCGAGGTGCTTGCAGAGGGGTACGGGCCCGGCGCCGAGCACGTCCTCGCCCGCGCCGACGCGATCGCGGGGCTACGCGACGACCTCACCGGCTTCGCCGAACTGGCCGCGGCACACCCACTCGTCGCCCGGCTGGCCCGGGAGCACCGAGGGCTCCGGATGCCCGCCACCGGGGAGGTCTTCCCCCGGCTGCTGCGCGCGGTCTTCGAGCAGAAGGTCACCGGCAAGGAGGCCTACCGGGCGTACTCGGCAATGGTGCGACACTTCCGGGAGCCGGCTCCCGGCCCGCTCCAGCCGCTGCTCCTGCCGCCCGAGGCCGCCGCCGTGGCCGCCACCCCGTACTGGGTGTTCCACCCGTTCGGGGTGGAGCAGCGTCGGGCCGACACGCTCCGTCGCGCCGCGGCGCTCGCCGACCGCCTGGAACGCAGCACCGACACCACCGACGCCACCCGCCGGCTGACCGCGATCGCCGGCATCGGGCCGTGGACGGCCGCCGAGGTGGTCCGGATCGCGTACGGGGACCCAGACGCGGTAAGCGTCGGCGACTACCACATCCCCAACACGGTGGCCTGGGCCCTCGCCGGCGAGCCGAGGGGCGACGACGCCCGGATGATGGCCCTGCTGGAGCCGTTCCGGGGCCACCGGGGCCGGGTGTGCCTGCTGCTGGAGGCGGCCGGCATCCGGGCACCGAAGTACGGCCCGCGTGCCCCGATCCGCTCGTTCGCCCGGTTCTGACCCTCCCCGGCGGGCAGCGCCCAGCCGCCGGCGCAGGCTCAGGAAGCCCGTCAGCCCCGCTCGCAGCGACGCCTGAGCCCGTCGGCCTCCATGCGCACGTAGCGACGGAACAGCCCTGCGTACAGCCGACCGATCAGACCGGCCAGCGGACCGGACTGGTCGATGGCCAACTCGACGCGGGTCCGCCCGTCGGACAGGGGCACCAGCCGGTGCTCCCCCGTGGTCCGCACACCCGGCGCCTCGGAGACCCAGACGAACTCCCGCCGTTCGGTCAGCTCGGTGACCCGCCAGACCGCCGGCCGCAGTCTCGGCTGGGTGAGTCGTGCGGTCGCGCCGACGGCGAGCGGCCCCGGCTCGCCCCGCTCTGCCCCGGTGACCGACGCCGTCCACTCCGGCCAGCGCGGCACGTCGACGAGCACCGCCCAGACCTGCTCGGCGTCTGCCGTGATCTCGGTGTCGGCCTCGAACCGCATGACGTCCCCTCCCCGGCGGGGCCGCTCGGCACCGCCACGGGTGCAGACGAGGCCGCCGAGGGCATTGTGACACCGATCAGCACGACGCTCCGTCCCTCCTCAGTGGAGGTGGACCCGGCGCGGCACGGGTCAGGCGGCCTCGCGCAGGTCGGCCAGGGTGAGCGGGGTACGCCGCCGCAGCAGCTCCTCCAACTCCGGCACCGACCCGACCTCGCCGAGCACGTTCCGGCCGCCACCGAACCGCTCCGGATAGCGGCGGGTCAGCCGGAAGCGGTAGCGGCCCCGGATCAGCTCCACGCTCACCCGCCACCGCCCGCAACAGTCACAAACCCACTCGGACACCTCGCGAAAATAGCTCTGACCTGGGGTTATGTGATTCGCCCGGTCGGGACGAGCGACGCGTGGGAGGACACGCCGCCCCGGCGTCCACGGTGATCTGGCTCACGGCTGTCGGTACCGTCTGATTGACTTGTCGGCGTGGACCTGCCGATCAACCCGCCGATCGAGCCGATGCTGGCCAAGAGCGTCTCCAAGCTGCCCACCACACCCGGGGTGACCTACGAGCCCAAGTGGGACGGGTTCCGGTGCATCGTGTTCCGCGACGGCGACGAGGTCGAGTTGGCCAGCCGGGGCGGCAAGTCGATGACCCGCTACTTCCCCGAGGTGGTCGAGCAGGCCCGCCGGCAGTTGCCGGAGCGGTGCGCTGTCGACGGCGAGTTGATCGTGATCCGGCGCGACGGGCCGAGCGGCCAGCCCCGGCTGGATTTCGAGCTGCTGGCCCAGCGCGTCCACCCGGCCGCGTCCCGGGTGAAGATGCTGGCCGAGACCACCCCGGCCGACTTCGTCGCGTTCGACCTGCTGGCGATCGGTGACGAGGCGTTGCTCGACCAGCCCTACCCGCGCCGCCGCGAGCGGCTGGTCGAGGCGCTGGCCGGGGTGCGCCCGCCGGTGCACGTCACCCAGGTCACCACCGACTCGGAGACCGCCCGTCGTTGGTTCGACGTCTTCGAGGGCGCCGGGCTGGACGGTCTGATCGTCAAGCCGGCCGACCTGCCGTACGAGCCGGGCAAGCGGCTGATGTTCAAGGTCAAGCACGCCCGCACCGCGGACGCGGTGGTGGCCGGTTTCCGCTGGCACAAGTCCGGCCCGGTGGTGGGCTCTCTGCTGCTCGGCCTCTACGACGACGCCGGGGTCCTGCACCACGTGGGCGTGAGCGCGTCGTTCAGCATGGCCCGCCGCGCCGAGTTGCTCGACGAGCTGGCCCCGTATCGGGACATCGCCGGTGAGCACCCGTGGGTGCACGGCGACCACGAGCGCGGCCAACGCATCCCGGGTGGGGTGAGCCGATGGACCGGCACGAAGAACCTGGAGTGGGAGCCGGTGCGCCCGGAGCTGGTGGTCGAGGTGGGCTACGACGCCATGGAGGGCGAACGCTTCCGGCACACCGCCCAGTTCGTTCGCTGGCGCCCGGACCGCGACCCCCGATCCTGCCGCTACGACCAGCTCGACCGGCCGATCCGCTTCGACGTGGACCAGGTGCTGCGCGGCGACCCGACGGCCATCGTGGACCGAGCCGTCACCGGCTCGGCGTAGCCTGGCCGTCGACCCGATCCCGGAGGACCACGTGACCCGCACCGCCGACCACCCTCGGATGTCGACAAGCCGCCGGGTCCGTCGCACGCTGGCGGCCTTCGGTGTCGCCGCGCTGCTCACCGCCGGCTGCACGCTGCCGGCGTTCGCCCCGCGTACCGAGGTGGAGGGCGCGGCTGCCCCGACCGGCAGCGCACCGACCTGGCGGCCCTGCCCGGAGGTGCCCGACGAGCTGGTCGGGCGGAGCGCACCGAACATGCGCTACGAGTGCACCCGGATCGCGGTGCCCCGGGACTGGGGCACCGGCGGCGGCGCGAGCGCCGGCCCGGGCGCCGGGCAGACCTTCGAGATCGCCCTGCTGCGCGCCCGTTCGACGAAGCAGCGCGACCGGGTGGGCTCGCTCGTCATCAACCCGGGCGGGCCGGGCGGCTCCGGCGTCGACACCGCCGTCTACCTCTCCTTCGGCCAGCAGTTCGGCGGGCTGCCCAGCTCGATCACCGAGCGCTTCGACATCGTCGGGTTCGACCCCCGCGGGGTGTCCCGGTCCAGCCCGGTGAAGTGCATCTCCGACGCCGACCTGGACGCCAGCTTCGGCTTCGACCCGGACCCGACGAGCCAGTCGGCCTTCGACGGCTTCGTCGGCCTGAGCCAGCGGATCGGGCGCGGCTGCGGCGACCGTTACGGTGACCAGTTGCCGCTGTACGGCACCGAGCAGGCCGCCCGCGACATGGACGCGGTACGCGCCGCCGTGGGCGACGACAAGCTCACCTACCTGGGCTACTCGTACGGCACCCTGCTCGGCGCCACGTACGCCCAGCTCTACCCACAGCGGGTCCGCGCGCTGGTGCTCGACGGCGCGGTCGACCCGCAGCAGCGGCTGGTCGAGGGCTCGGAGAGCCAGGCCCGCGGCTTCGAACGGGCCTTCACCAACTTCACCCGCTGGTGTGCGGCGAACGCCGGCCGCTGCCCGATCGCCCCGGACGCCCGCGCCGCGGTCACCTCGGCCATCGACAAGGCCAAGGCCTCTCCGGTACGCGGCACCGACGGGCGGGAGGCCACCGCCGGCTGGGTGTTCTACGCCGTCATCTCCTCGCTCTACACCGAGTCCGGCTGGCAGGAGCTGGCCCGGGCGATCGACAGGCTTGCCGAGGGCGACCCGAAGGACGTGTTCCGGCTCGCCGACGCGTACGCCGGCCGGGAGGACGACGGGCACTACTCGAACCTGTTCGACGCCAACCTGGCCGTCAACTGCGCCGACGAGACGGAGAAGCCGAGCCGGGAGCAGATCCGGCGGTTGCAGTCCGAGTGGCGCGGGAAGTACCCGCTGTTCGGGCCGGCCCTGGCGGTCGGCATGCTGAGCTGCGTCGAGTGGCCGGGCGGGCGTGACCCGTACCCCACCGGGAAGGCCAACGGCGCGCCGCCGATCGTGGTGGTCGGCACCACCGGCGACCCGGCAACGCCATACGAGCAGACCCCGCGGCTCGCGTCGATGCTCGGCGTCGGCCGGGTGCTGACCTGGGAGGGCGAGGGGCACACCGCCTACCCGCAGACGTCCTGCATCACCAACGCGGTCGACGCCTACCTGATCGACCTGACGGTCCCCCGGGAGGGCCTGCGCTGCCCGCCCCGCTGACGCCGTGGCAGGCTCACCGGCATGACCGACGTGACCTACCGGGAGGCGGTCCGGGCTGACCTGCCCGCCGTCGTCGCCCTGCTCGCCGACGACGTCCTGGGCAAGGCCCGCGACTTCACCGACGTCGACGAGGCGTACGAGAGGGCGTTCGCGGCCATCGACGCGGACCCGCGCAACCAGCTGATCGTGGCCGAGCAGGCCGGCGATTTGGTCGGCTGCCTGCAGATCACCTACATCCCCGGCCTCGGTCGGCACGGGGCCGAGCGGTCGCTTGTCGAGTCGGTCCGGGTCCGCTCCGACCGGCGCGGCCAGGGGCTGGGCCGGGACCTGATGACCTGGGCGGTCGACCAGGCCCGGCAGCGGGGCTGCGCGCTGGTGCAGCTCACCACCGACAAGACCCGCACGGACGCGCACCGCTTCTACCTGGGCCTCGGCTTCGTGGCCAGCCACGAGGGCATGAAGCTCGCGCTCTGAGCGGCAACCGGCCCGCCGCCGCCGCAGCCTTGCACGCAAACGCTGTGGAGCTGATGTCGTAGACGAGTCACCGCCGGCGATTCGTTTGCGACATCAGCTCCAAAGCGAGCGAGCGATAGAACACCATCCGCCGAGGCCCGCCCACGGACAGCCGACCCACGGACAGCCGGCCCACAGGCAGCCGGTCAGCCCGCCAAGAGCCGGCCAACCCGCCAGCAGCCAGCTCTCAGCCGTCGGTCAGCCGGCCGTCGCGCAGGACGAGCACCCGGTCGGCGAGATCGATCAGGGCCGGGTCGTGTGTGGCCACCAGGGCCGTCATGCCACGGGAGTGCACCACCGCCCGCAGCAGGTCCATGATGGACCGCCCGGTCTCCGAGTCGAGCTGACCGGTGGGCTCGTCGGCGATGAGCAGGTCCGGTTCGTTGGCCAGGGCACGGGCCACCGCGACCCGCTGCTGCTGGCCGCCCGACAGTTCGTACGGTCGTTGCGCCGCGTGCCCGCCCAGGCCGACCATCTCCAGCAGCACCGCGACCCGCTGCTCCCGTTCGTCGGCCGGCACCTGGGCCAGCCGCAACGGCACGCCCACGTTCTCGGCCGCGGAGAGGATCGGCACCAGCCCGAACGTCTGGAACACGAAACCGACGGTGCCGCGGCGCAGTTGCAGCAGCTCCGCCTCGCCGGCGGAGGTCACCTCGTGCCCGGCCACCACCACCTGACCGCTGTCCGGCCGGTCCAGCCCGCCGATCAGGTTCAGCAGTGTGGTCTTGCCGGCCCCGGACCGACCCCGGATGGCGACCAGCTCGCCCCGATTGGCGCTGAACGACACGTCCCGCACCGCGTGCACGGCGTGCTCGCCCCGGCCGAAGGTGCGGCTCACCCCACTGACCCGGACCACCTCGTCGGGGTGCACGGCGGGTGCACCGCCGAGCCCGGCCGCGCCGGTCACCACCATGTTCTGCCCGCTCATGCCCGTGCCCCCCGCTCGTCCGAGGCCCGGTCGCCGGGCCGTACCTGTACATGGTCCGGCTCCAGGTCGAGCCGGACCCGTTCCTTCAGCGAGAGCGCGTCGACGAACGCCGCAGGCAACTGCATCCGACCGTTGCGGTCCAGCACCGCGTACTCCTCGCTGACCAGCTCGGTGTTGCCGTCCGCACCGATTCGAGCGGTCCGGCGTACCTCGGAAGCGGTCCGGCCGTCGCGGATCGCGACGGTCCGACGGACCTGGGTGGCCACGGCGTGGTCGTGGGTGACGACCACGATTGTCACGCCCAGTTCGGCGTTGATGGTGCGCAGCGCCGCGAAGACGTCCGCGCCGGTGGCCTCGTCCAGCTCACCTGTCGGCTCGTCGGCGAAGAGCACCTCCGGGTCGTTGGCCACCGCCACGGCCACCGCGACCCGCTGCTGCTCGCCGCCGCTGAGCTGCCCCGGCCGCCGGTCCGCGCAGTAGCCCACGCCGACCAGGTCGAGCAGTTCCCGGGCCCGCTCCCGGCGGCCCTTACGGCTGCTCTTGCCGGCCAGCTCCATCGGCAACTCGACGTTCTCCAGCGCGTTGAGGTACGGCAGCAGGTTGCGGCCGGTCTGCTGCCAGACGAACCCGACAAGCTTCCGCCGGTAGCTCAGCCGTCGCTTCGCGGACAGCGAGAGCAGGTCGTAGTCGGCCACCCGGGCGATGCCGGCGGTTGGCGTGTCCAGGCCGGAGAGGATGTTGAGCAGCGTCGACTTGCCCGAGCCGGAGGCGCCGACGATCGCCACCAGCTCACCCCGGTCGATGACCAGGTCGAGCCCCTGGAGGGCGACCACCTCCACGCCCTCGGTCTTGAAGATGCGCACCAGGCCGTCGCAGACGATGTGCCCTCGCAGGCGGTCCTGCCCGCCGGCCCGCTCGGCGGCGCGTTGCGCTGCCCGCTGTTGCAGGGCGGCCAGGTCCGGCACCAGTGGAGTCTGGGCGGTAGCGGTCATCTCAGCTCTCCTCTCCGAGCCGAAGCACCTCTCCGAGGCGCAACCGGCGGTTGTTCAGGGCCTCGACGGCGACCGCGAAGCCGAGGGCGACCGCCCCGAGCGCGAGCACGGCGACGACCAGGCTGGGTTCGAAAGCCACCCGGACCGGGACACCACCGGTGAACGCGGACAGGCCGAGCACCGGGTTGAGCAGCAGGGGCAGTACCGCACCGACGAGCGCGCCGGTCAGCACCGACACCGCGACGAGTGGGGTCAGCTCGACCAGCAGCAGCCCTCGCCACTGCCTCCGGGACAGGCCGAGGGTACGCAGCCGGGACAGCACCTGACCCCGGGCGCGCGCTCCGGCCAGCACGGTGAACGCGATGGCCAACAGCCCGAGCACGGTGCCGCCGACGGCCCCGGCCACGAAGCCGAAGGCCAGCACCCCGTTCGCGCCGCCCTCGCCGAGGCCGCGGCGTACGTCCGCCCGGGTCTCGACGGTGACCCCGATCATCCGTTCCTTACCGGTGACAGCGCCGGCCTGCTGGTAGCGCTCCTGCCCCTGGTCGCCGGCGACCCGCAGCGCCTCCGCGTCAAGCGAGTCGCCGGCGAGCAGGAGGCTTGTCGGCACGGGCGTGGTGGTTCGCGGCGGCAGGGCCTGCCAGGGCAGGATCACGAACCGGCGGGCGTTCTCCGCAAGCAGCGGGAAACGGTCCTGGGTGTCAGCCACCCGGAACTCGTACCGCTGGCCCTGCACGGAGATGAAGGCGGAGTCGTGCAGCCCGGCCTTCGCCAGGTCGGCGGCGACCGCCGGTGAGACGACTGCCGGCAGCGGCCCCGGGCCAGATCGGGCGGTGCGCAGCGCGTCCGGCACCGGCAGGTCCAGGTGGGATTCGCGGGCCACCGCGTCCCACCCCGGGCCGTCGACGAGCAGCACGTCCGTCTGCCCGGCCCGGGCGTCGGTGCCGATCTCGTCGACGGCCAGCCGCTCGTCGGCCTCGACGAGCACCCGCGTGACGGCCGACACTCCCGGCAGGCGGCCCAGTTCGTCGATGGTGTCGGGTGCGAAGCGCTCCCCGCGGATCACCGCGTCGGCGGGCACGATCTGCGCGGCGGCCCGCCCCCGACTCGCGTCGACGCCGGCGGCCACGACCGCGCAGAACGCCGCGGTGCCGATCGCCAGCACCACCACGACCAGCGGGGCGGCCACCGCCGCGCGGCCGGCGCGGGCCGTGCCGAGGAAGGCCACGCTGCCCCGGGTCCGTGCGGCAAGCCGGCTGACAAGCAACAACGGCCAGGGGTACGCCCGCAGCGCCAGCACCGCCGCCGCGACCGCCAGGAGCACCGGCACCGAGACGAGCAGTGGGTCCACCTCGCCGAGGGTCAGGCCACGCCGGCGCAGCAGCACCGCGGCGAACCCCGCCAGGAGCAGCAGGGAGACCTCGGCGGTGAGCCGACGGGCCGACGGGCGTACCCGGACGAGATCCCGGCGCGCCGCCGCGCCGGCAGGTACGGCGAGCGTCGCCACCGGCAGCGCGAGCGTGACGAGCACGGTCGCCGCGACGAGGTACGGCGTGGTCGGGTCCGGGGCACCGGGGAACAGGGTGCCCAGCCACCAGCCCAGCACGGCAGCGATCGGAACCACGAGCACCGACTCGGCGAGGCTGCGTCGGGCACCGGCGGTGGTGCCGCCTCCACGGGCGCGCAGCAGCGCGAACTCGGAGCGCCGCCGTCGGATGGCGGAGTTGGCCGCGAGCACGATGAGCCCCGCCAGGGTGGCAAGTACGCCGGCCGCGATCACCGCGAGCAGCGTGCGGACGGCGTCGATCTGGGCGGCGAACGCCCGCAACGGGACGTCGACGCCCTGGGTCAGGGTGAGCCCCTCCGGCTGGGTGCGCTGCATCACCTGCAGGCCGTCGATCAGGTGGTCCAGCTCGCGTGCGTCGACCCGGTCGACGCCGAGCCGATACCGCCAGGTGGACGTGATCGGCCAGCCCTCCACGGCCCGCTTGTTGAGCGCCGACTGGGCGACCACGCCGACCATGATGAACGGCATGCCGTCCCCGGGTGGTTCGATGATCTGTAGTAGCTGCGGCAGCCCGTCCCAGATGCCATTCGTACGGTCGACGGGGCGGAACAGCCCGGCCACCACCACCGGGACGCCGTCGACGACTCTGCCCTTGTCGTCGGTCCTGCCGATGCGCAGTTGGCTGCCGGCGCGCAGGTTGAGCTTGCGGGCCACGTCGACGTCGAGCGCCACCTCGATCGGCCGGTCGGGAACGTACGTCTCGCTCGGCCACGCCCCCTCGACGAGGGTGCTGGTGCTCTGGATGTCGGGCACCGCCCGCAGGCCGAGGTCGACAAGCAGGTTGCGGGCCGCCAGGTCCGGTCCGACCACACGGGTTTCGACGGTCTCGACGGTGTACCACCGCTCGGTCACCGCCGAGCGCACCTGCGGCGGCATCTCCGCGGCCAGGGCCTCGAACCGTTCGGCGGCATCGCCCATCGCCGTCCGTCGCCCCGTGGCCGCCTGCGGGCTGGTCGTGTACGTGAGGTCCCGGCGGGCGGCCGGTTCGCTGCCGAGTTGCGCCCGTAGCCCCTCTTCGGCGAGCCGGTTGACAAGTCGGGGCACCCCGCTGATCAGCAGTGTGACCACCAGGGTCAGCACCGCCAGCAGCAGGAACTGCCCCCCGTACGCCCGGACCCGCCGGACGGCTGCCCCGACGCTCATCGTTCTCCCCCGATTCGCAGCTGAACCGCCGCCACCCGCTGACGGATGCCTGCGGCGATGAACGCGCTGAAGGCGAGCGCCGCCAACAGCAGACCGACCGCGGTCAGGCCGATCGGCACCCAGGGCAGCGCGAACGCCGCCGGGGGTATCGGCCGGCCGGCGGCCGGAGTGAGGACGACAAGTGGGGCCATCGTCGCGCCGACTCCCGCGCCGAGCAGCAGCCCCACGCCCACGCCCACACCGGCGAGGAACGTCTGTTCGGCAAGCAGCGCCCGGGCCATCAACCGAGGTGTGGCACCGAGGGTGTGCAGGACCGCGAACTCTCCGAGCCGACGCCGGGCGGTGGCCCACACGTCGACCATCAGGCCGACGAGAGCCAGCAGCACCGTGCCGAGCGCGGCGGCGAGCATTCCGGTACGCGAGCCCTGCCAGTACGGGTCCTCGGCGGCTGCCGTGATCACCGCTTCCCGGTTGAGCACGGTGACGCCGGGCAGCTCGCCGGCCGCCCGGGCGGCTGCCGTCGCGTCAGCGGCATCGACCCACCACTCCGGCACCGGGCGGATCGTCCCGCCGGCGCCGATCAGCGCGTCGACCGCCGCTGGCAGGTCCAGCAGCACGCCGGCGGCGGTGGTCGTCGGCACGGCGTCCAGCTCACCGACGAGTTTCACCGGCAGCGTCACCCCGTTGAGCGGCAGCTCGACGGTGTCGCCGACGCGCAGGCTCAGTGCCTCGCGGACCTGAGGGGTCATCAGCACCGGCGCGGGCTTGTTCGCCCCGCCCGGCACGACGGAGAACCGGGTCGGTGGCTGGTACGCGAACTGTCCGCCAGGGATCACCTCGACCGCGTGGACCGCGGCGAACCCGGTGCCGGTGGTCAGGACCGGCGTGGGTTTCTCGCCGGGGGCGGTCATCACCCAGTCCCCGCTCAGTCCGGCGGGCCGGGTCGTGCCGGCGGCGTCGACCACTGTCAGCTCGTCCATCTCGAGTCGGTAGGAGTTGCCGGCCGCCAGCCCACCGTCGGCCTCGAACCCGACCAGCCGCAGTCGCGCCCCATCCCGGTCGGGCAGCCGCACGGTGAACCGGGTGGCTCGGCCGCCGCCGTCGGCGTCGACCGCCGGTAGCCGGAGGGCGTGCCCGTCGGAGCTGGTGACCAGCAGTGTCACCGCGACCCGCAGCGACCGGGCGGCGTTGCTCACCGGGGTACGGACCGTGCCGGTGATCTCGCGTGCCTCGGCGGGCAGTTCGACGCCCGCGGGCACACCTCGCGCGTCGACAAGCCGCTGGTACTGCCGTGCGGCGGATCCGTCGGCGAGACGGTCGGTGAGCCGCACGACTCCGGGAGCGCTGGCCGGGTCGATCCCGATCACGGTCACCGGCAGGTCCTCCCGGCCGACCCGGATCTCGTCCCGCCACGCGGGCAGCGCCCGGTTCACGGTCGGCAACGCGGCGAGTTCCTCAGCCCTGGTCGGCGGGGCTGCCCCGGTGCGTTCGGTGACCCGCAGGTCGGCGCCGACCGTGTGGCTCGCCTGCTCGACCTGGGACCGCTCCCCGGTGCTGATCAGCGACCAGGCCAGGGTGCTGCCGCCGACGGCGAGGGCGAGCAGCAGGACCGGACCGGCGTGCGGACGCCGGCCGGCCTGCCACATGCCGAACATGGTGGCCGTCCAGGGCCGCCGGTCGACGAACCGCTCGGCGAACCGGGTGAGCGGCGGGAGCACCCGCAGCGCCAGCACGGCACCGGCCAGCACGCCGAGCGTCGGCGCGGCGACAAGCAGCGGGTCGAGCCCGAGCCGACCGCCCGATCCGGCCAGCGGGGAGGCGTACCGGCGCAGCTGCACCCAGGCGAGCACGGCGAGTGCCACGAGCACCAGGTCGACGCTTGCGCGTTGGACGCTCGCCGCCCGGTTCGGCCGGGATCGGGCCGCCATGTCGGCGACGTACGTGCCGGCGCCACGAAGCGTCGGAAGGACCATCGCGACGAGGCAGCCGGCAGCGGTGGCGGCTGCCGCCGCCCAGACCAGCGTGGTGTTGCCGCCGGCGGTGGAGAGGTCGCCCGTCCCGCCCGGTCGGACGTACCGCAGAGCCTCGCCGGCGATCAGCGGACCGAGCACGGCCGCCGGGGCGACCACCAGGGTCGCCTCCCGGGCCGCCAGGCCAGCCAGCTGTCGACGGGCGGCGCCGCGGGCGCGTAGCAGCGCGGTCTGTGGGCGGCGGTCCTCGTGCAGCAGCGCGGCGACAAGCACCAGCGCGTACCCGCCGAGCACCACGATGAGCAGCAGCGGGGTCGCCAGCGAGGAGCGACCCACCAGGTCGGCGCGGGCGATCCGGTCCAGCAGCCGCTCCATCTTCGTCACGGCCTGCCCGGAGCTGCCCAGTTGCGCAGCCTCGGGCACCGCCGTCACCGCCTCGGTGAGGGCTTTCCGTACGGCGGGCAGGTCGGCGTTGTCGACGCTGCCGAGGTCCGGTTGGGCCAGCCAGGACGCCGAGACCGAGCCCGGGAAGGTGGCCGCGAAGTCGGCCGGGTCAAGCGTGAACGGCCCGTACGAGGTGCCGGAGCCGGCGCTACCCGCCCCCACGCCGGGTGCCAACAACCAGTACGCGTCGGTCGGGTCGCGGGGCCGCCAGGTGCCGGCGAGCACCAACTCCCCGCGTCGTTCGGTGGCCCGGTCGCGCACCGGCACGCGGTCGCCGACGGCCAGGCCCAGGGCGACGGCGACCCGTTCGGGCAGGCTCACCTGGACCGGGTTCGCCCCGGGGCTGGGCCAGGCCCCGCCGGTCAGCTCCGAGTGCTTGGCGAGGTCGTCGAGCGTAGCCAGATTCGCGAAGACCGGCTCGTCGCCCGTACGGGGAACCTGCCCGAGGTCGCCGGTCAGCTCCCGGCCGGTGCCGTACCGCGCGGCGGTGACACCGACCGGGACGCCGCCGAGCCCGCTTGCCAGCCTGGCTCGGACCGCCCTGTCCCGGGTCACGTACTCGTCCGCGTTCCGCCCACCGGAGCCGCTGACCAGGAGGCCGCGCTCCTCGGCGGGTGAGGCGGCGACCAGGGCCCGCTGGCCGGCGTCCACCGCCCGACGGTTGTAGTCGGACAGCCCGGTGACCAGCGCGACGGCGACGAGGGCAGCGATCACCGCCGCGACCAGCAACCCTCGCGCCTCGCGGGCCCGCCTCCACACCAGCTTCATCCGACGCCTCCCCTGGCCCTGGCGGGCCGACGACCATCAAGACAGGCCACCTACCGGGAAAGGTTCGCGCCCGTTACATGATCGTTATTACGGGGTGAGTCGGTCGGAGCGGGAGGGCTAGTGACGGCCTCGACGGTTGCGGATGCCGAGCGCCATCGCGAGGATCACGCCGACGATCAGGACGTACCTCACGGGGTCTCCTCCTCCACCCATTCGAGCAGGTCTCCGGGCTGGCAGCCGAGCACCCGGCACATCGCTTCGAGGGTGCTGAAGCGGACGGCCTTGGCGCGGCCGTTCTTCAACACCGCCACGTTGGCGGGGGTGAGGCCGACCCGCTCGGCGAACTCTCCGACGCTCATCTTGCGCTTGGCCAACTCCACGTCGATGCGGACGACGATGGGCATCAGATCACCGCTTCCATGTCGGTGCGCAGCGTGGTGGCCTGCCGCAGCAGCGCCCGCATCACCACCATGAGGAGCCCCAGCACGGTGACGCCCACCGTCAGCAGGAACAGCAGCAGCGGCAGTCCGGGGTCGTCCGCGTTGAACCCCACGAAGAGGAAGACACCCACGAGCACCACCCAGGCGGCGGCGATGGCCCAGACGATCGCGTCCACCCACTTCAGGGACGCCTCGGTGAAGATGCGGTCGCTCTTGACCAGGCTGAGCAACTGCCAGGTCGCGACGATGACGACCTGGACGCACAGCACCCAGAACACCGTCACGATCGTGGCCGGCCAGCGGAGGTGGGCATCCTGCGGAGACTCCTGGGCCATGTACGCGAACTGCCCGGGAAGCGAGAGGGTCTGGAACACGACCAGGACCCCGAACAACACCACGAGAAAGACTCGGAGAGCGGCAACCGCTCGATGCTCTGTCACCATGCATCGAGTTTCGCTCGTTACCTATCGAAAGTCAATCGGTCGCCGGACACTCACGGCAGCGTCGGCCTCGCCTTCTGCGGGTGGAACGTCTCGTGACGGGCCAGCATGGCCACGAACTCCCCGATCTTGCGTTCGCGGGTCTCCACCCGTTTGACGACGTTGAGACGGTGGATGAAAGCGAACCTGTTGGTCTTGGTGAGCACGTCGAACATGGCCTGGGCGGCCGGCTCGGCGGCGATGGCGGCGAGGAGGTCGGCCGGCACCTCCGCCTCCGATGGCGGGGCATAGGCGGCCAACCACCGCCCGTCCGCCTTCGCGGCCTCCACCGCGGCGCGGCCCGCCGGCAGCATCCGACCCTGCTCCTCGATCCGGGCCACGTGGCCGACGTTGCGTTGAGACCACACACTGCGGGGTCGACGCGGCGTGAACCGGATCCAGGACGACTCCTCGTCCCGCTTACGTGCCTGCCCGTCGATCCAGCCGACACAGAGGGCCTCGTCGACCGCCTGCTGCCAGGTCAGGGCCGTGACCGTGCCACCCTTCTTGGTCAGGGCGAGCCAGACGCCTGGCGACGTGGCATGGTTGGCCAACAGCCACGCGCGCAGGGCCTCGGCGTCCGCGACGATCAACTCAGCCAGCTCGGCGCTCGTCATGCCGGCAGGCTAACCCCCGGGTCCGACAGCCGGCGGCCACCGTGGGGTCGACAAGCGCGTCCGCCGGGTGCCGGGAGGAGTGTGGGCATGACCGTCGACGCGATCGGGCGGAAGGGCCGGGACCTGGTCTTCTACGACAGCACCGATCGTTGGATCGGGCGGCTGCTCCTGCTGTGCCTGGTGGTGGCCCTGCCGAGGGAGATGTCCAGGCCGAGCCTGGCCGGGTTGCCGTTCGACATCGGCGCGGCGGCCTTCTTCGCGATCCTGGGATGGCTCTGCTTCCGGATGGGTTTCCGCATCCGGCTCACCGCCCGGCGCGATCACTTCGAGGTGGTCAACCCGCTGAGCGTCGACCGCATCGCATACCGCGACGTGGCGTCGATCGACTGCGATCTCCTCTCGGTCCGCATCACAGCGGTCTCCGGAGAGCGTGTCCGCGCCTGGGGTCTCCCCGACTCCCTGCTGAACACCCGCGGATCGAGGGGGCAGTCCCTTGTCGACCGTCTCGGCATGATCGTCACCGAGCGGCAGACCGCCGAGGGCCCGCCCCACACTCGCCGCCGCCTCACCGACTGGTGGGTGGCGCTTGCGCTGTTCGCGCTCTTCTCGGGCGCGATCGTCTACCGACTGACGACGCAGTGACCCGGCGTACCCACAGCCTTTCCTGGTGGCGGCCGGTCACGGACCGGCCGGCGCACGCGGGTTTCGACCCGGGTCGTTGATCTGGCGCCGGAAGGCGAGGTACGCGCTCAGGTTCACCACCAGCATCAGCCCACCGATCACCGAGGCCAGGAGCCCCACGTCGAGGCTCGGCAGTGCCACGAAGGTCAGCGCGGCGAGCACGATGGCGAAGATGTTGAGGAAGGTGAAGGCCAGCACGAGTTCGTTGAGCAGGCGGGATCGCCGGTCCTGGAGGCGGCCGACCAGTTGCTGGTGCAACGTCCGGACGAAGTCGAGGCGCTCGTCAAGCGTGGTGAGGACGAGTCGGAACTTCCACTGCTGCTCCAGCGCGTTCCAGACCGTGCCGCCGGCCGCGTCGAGGTGCGCCTCGACCGACGAGTACCCGAGCCGGAACAGGCGGATGCGGTGGTAGCCGCTGAGGATCCGCTTGGCCTGCTCTTCGAGGGCGCTCATCGAGACGTTGGCACGCCCCGGGTCGATCTGGGACAGCTCCGCCGACAACACCGCGTCGTAGCGCAGCGCCGCGGCCCAGCAGACGTGGTGCACCCCGGTCAGGCGCGACAACAGCAGGGCCGGACGGGACCCGAAGTCACTGACCACCGCCGTGGTGTGCGAGCCGACCCGCAACACACCGTCCCGGGACCCGTCGGGGGTGCAGTCCACGCCGTCCGGGGTCAACTCCTCGGCGATGGCGCGCCGTCGTGCCGGATCGCAGTCCGGGTCCACCTGGACGGCGAAGGTGGTGTTGGCCCAGAGCACGAACACCTCGTCCGCACCGACCGGCGCCGGCAGGGTGGCACGGAGAAACCGGGTCACCGCGGGCAGCATCCGCTGCACCGGCGGGGCGACTTCGCCGACCACGTCCGCGTCGCCGCTGACGATGCCGTCCGGGAGTTGGTAGGTGACGCACAGCAGGGCACAGTCGACGTTCCAGAGACTGACCCGGGCCGAGACCACCTGCCACGCGCCCGCCGCCGTGGTGGGCACCAGCGTGGCGTCGATCTCCTCCCCGGCTGTCCGCAGGATCTCCTGGCCGCCGCTGATCTCCATGGTCGGCCGGGGCATGCTGCCCAGCAGTTCGTCGAGCAGCCGTTGGCCGTACGGCTGAAGGGCAAGGTCGGCCAGACCGTCGGTGCGTGTCCACTGTGGGGGAAACACGCGTCGCGAGCCGGCCGCAGCCGAAAGCTGACAAGGGAAGTAGGCGACCACACGTATCGACCTGACGTCCTTCACCATCAGCGCCCTCTCCCCCGATCAGCCCATGCAGGGTATCGAGAGAGTCAACAGTCGATGTCGAGCCAGCGGCCCGCTGCACGGCCCCCGGAAAGGGACACCATGGACGCCACCTTCTCCCTATGATCACCGGCACGACGGCCCGGAGCAGCAGAGTTGTCGCGCGACCGGGCACAGAAAGGGCGCGGCGTTGCCACGCGCCCCAACGGGGGAGGTACGAGTGAGGCACGCAGTGAAGGTGTTGACCGCTGCCGCGGTGCTCGCGGCGACGGTTGCGTTACCGGCGACGCCGGCCGCGGCGGCCGGTACGGGCTGGTGGTCCATGTCGGGCTACCTGGTCAGCAACAGCGCGTTCAACCCCAACGAGACGGCGGTGACGGTTTCGACAGTCCCCGGCCTCAAGCTCAAGCACACCGGCACCCCGGCCCGGACCGGGCAGCGCGCACCTGTCGTCGCGGACGGGCTGGTGTACGCGCTTGATGACCGTGGTGTGACGGCCACCGACGAGGTGACCGGCGCGCAGAAGTGGCGCTTCGAACTGGACACCACGAGGTTCGGGACACCTACGGAGCTCGTCCACACGGCCGGCCAACTCGTCCTGGCGGCGGGCATCAACGGCATGCCCGGCTCCGACCAGTCAATGGTCTTCGTGCTCGACGCTCCGACCGGCACTCTGGTCCGGCAGTTCCATGACGAGGGCGTGGCCTCGCAGATCCTCGTCGACCGGGGCGTCATCGTGGTTTCCGGTGTGGGCCGCTACTCCAGCGACACCCGTGCGTACCGCCTCGCCGACGGGCAACCGCTGTGGGAGCAGAGCTTGCCCATGGATCAGCCGGTCTCGGCGAACGGCCGCGTCCTCCTCTCCGGATACCCCGGGAATGCCGGTCCCCTGACGAGCACCGTTGTCGACATCAGCACCGGCGGCCCCATCAACACGGTGGCGAACCGCGACTACCGGCCGCTCGCGACGGACGAGTCGGGGACCAGGTTCTACGTCGGGTGGGGGCACAGCCTGCAGGTCCTCGACGCGACGACCGGCACCCTGACCTGGCTCGGGTCGAACCTGAACCCGCAGTTCGTGGTGGTCAGCCCGAGCCGGCTCTACCTCACCTCCTCCACCGGCACTGTCTACGCGTTGAACCGCAGCACCGGCGCCATCATCTGGAGCAGGAGCATTCCGGGGAGCGAGCACCAGCGGGCGATCATCGCCGGTGGCGTCCTGTACGTCACGGCCAAGGGCAACCGGGTTCACACCCTGAACCCGGTCGACGGCGCCCCGCTGAACGCGCCCGCTTTCACCGGCGCGACCAACCAGCTCGTGGTCACCTACGGCCGGGTGTACGTCACCGACGGCACGAAGCTGACCGTCTACGGCCTCTGACCGAGCAGCGTTCCCCACGGCGGTTGACCGGATCTCACGGTCAACCGCCGTCGCCCTGCGCGGCGTGAGGCGCTGGGGCATGGCGCGCTGAGGCATGGGGCGCTGAGGCTGCGGAGCAGCTCGTGACACGGACCGGGGGATCGGGGTGGCTACGTTCGCCGGTGGTAGTGGTTGCGGCGCGGGATCTGGTCGGGGTCGAGCCACGCCGGCGGTACGAACTCCGGATGCCCGTCGTCACCGAGGCGGACGGCCCAGTCGCTCGCGTGGATGTGCCGGTGGTGGTGGCCGCAGAGCAGCACCGCGTTGTCGAGGCTCGTCGGGCCGCCGTCGGCCCAGTGCCGCAGGTGGTGCGCGGCGCACCAGCGTGGCGGCCGGTCGCACCCGGGGAACGCGCAGCCCCCGTCGCGCAGCACCAGCGCCCGATGCAGAGCCCCGGTGACCAGGCGGCGTTGCCGGCCCACGTCGAGCACCTGACCGGCGCCGCCGAGCACGGCGGGCAGGATGGCCGCGTCGCAGGCGAGGCGGCGCACAGTGTTCGGGGTGAGCCGCAGGCCGATGTCCAGGGTGCCGGTGCCCAACTGCCGCGCCAGCCGGTCGTAGTCGGTGGTGACGACGAGTTGGGCCGGGTCGCCGCCGTTCTCGGGCAGGTCGCCGGTGCGCAGCGCCAGCCGGCACACCTCGGCGAGGGCGTCGTGGCGACGTTGCCCGGCACAACGGTTGTCGTCGGGGCCGGCGGGTGCGCTGAGCGGGTCGATGGCGGCGCGCAGCAGGGCTGCGGCCTCCGCATCGAGGGTGCCGCTGAGCCGGAGCCGGCCGCCGGCCTGCTCGGAGATGGTGACGTGCCGGTCGCGGGCAGCTCGGGCGGCCTCGGCGGCCAGGGATGCGGCAGTGGCGGCGTCGGCGAGATCGGGCGCGACGTGGTCGAGAATCCGGGCGCCCAACCGACGCAGCAGGGTGGGATCGAACTGCCCGGCCCACTCGACGAGCACACCGACGGCCTTGTCGGCCACCTCGGCGCCCGCCGAGACCGGCACCGTGGCGGCCGTGTCGGCGATGACCCGGGCCTGCTCCACACTGACCGCCCCGCTCGCCAGGGCCTCGCACACGGCGGGTGGGGCCACGTCGAGCGAGGCGGCGAGGCCGACAAGCCGACGGGCGGCAGAGACGTCGAGTCGCAGGCGGTGACGCAACCACACGGTCGTCGAGGACGCACCCTGCGCGAGCGCGGTGCCCCGACCGTCCAACTCGCGGACGGCCGCCAGCTGCACCGCCGCCAGCCGCTGCTGCAACCGGTGCGTGGCATCGAGCACCGCGATCAGGTCATGCTCCGAGAGGGCCCAGGCCGGGGCGTCGGCGCAGGAGGCCACCGCACTCTCCGCGCGCGCCAACTCATCGATCACAAACAAATTCTAGAACAGGTGTACGACAAGAACCGGTCGCGCGGAGCACCTGGGCCACCGAACAGGCCCGGTCAGCCCTCGGCCAACTCCGGCCGGTGCTCCCGGATCCAGGCCACCACGTCCGACCTCCGCCAGACCTTGCCCATGGCGAGCACGGCGACCGGCTCGGGGAAGTTCCGTTGGTTGGCGATCACGGAGGCGCGCTGCCGGGACACATTTCCCAGCATCTCCCGAATCTCCGACACGCCAACGAGGTCCACACATTGACGATGACAGTGGCGCAGTCGCTATACGGCGACAACTACGCAGACTGTTGACACAGGCAATAGCTGACGCCACGATTGGCGTATGACCACGCCGAATAGCCGTCATTACCCTCACCCACTTGAAGCCCTGCACCCGGTGCGCCAGCACCTGCCGCGCCGGCCGTCGTGGCTCTGTCGGGTGTGCGCCGCCGCCTGGCCGTGTGCACTTGCGCGGATGTTGCTACGGGTGGAGTACGGCACCGACCGTGTGGCACTGTCGATCTACATGGCAAGCCAACTCTTCGACGCGACAGCCGACCTGCTCACGCTCAACCCCGAGCCGGGACCCGACCCACGGGAGCTGTTCGACAGGTTCCTGGCGTGGACGGCCAAGCCGCAGCTGTGACAACAGCGGCCGGTCAGCTCTCGTCGGGGGTGCGCTTGGCGCGGCTGGGTTGCACCCGCTTGGGTTCGCCGGGCATCTTCGGGTGGTCCGGTGGGTACGGCAGGTCGCCCTGGCCGGCGGCGGCGTCGCGCTCGGCCCACTCCAGCAGCGGGGTGATGTCCCACGGTGTGTCGTCGATGCCGGCGTGCGGATCGCCCCGCTCGGCGAGCCGGGCCGGCACGGTCCGCAGGTCGAAGTCGTCCGGGTCGACGTCGGGTAGCTCCGCCCAGGTGACCGGGGTCGAGACGGTGGCCCGCGCGTTGGCCCGCAGCGAGTACGCGCAGGCGATCGTGCGGTCGCGGGCCATCTGGTTGAAGTCGACGAAGACCCGGCTGCCGCGCTCCTCCTTCCACCAGGCGGTGGTGACCAGATCGGGGTTGCGGCGCTCCACCTCCCGGGCCAGCGCGATGGTGGCCCGACGCACCTCGGTGAACGTCCAGCGGGGTTGGATGCGCAGGTAGACGTGCACACCCCGGCCACCGGAGGTCTTCGGCCAGCCGGTCGCGCCCAGCTCGTCCAGGAGCGCGTGGAGCTCGCCGGCGGCCCGCGCCGCGTCGGCGAAGTCAGTGCCGGGCTGCGGGTCCAGGTCGATGCGCAGCTCGTCGGGGCGGTCGACGTCGGCGGCCCGGACGGGCCACGGGTGGAAGACGATGGTGCCCATCTGTGCCGCCCAGGCCACGTGCGCCAGGTCGGCCGGGCAGAGCTCCGCCGCGTTGCGACCGCTCGGGAAGGTGATCTCCGCGGTCGTCACCCAGGGCGGCACCCCCCGGGTGGGCACCCGCTTCTGGAAGAACGCCTCGCCCTCGACGCCGTCGGGGAAGCGTTGCAGCGTGGTGGGCCGGTCCCGCAGGGCGCGCATGATCCCGTCGCCGACCGCGAGGTAGTAGTGGAAGACGTCCGCCTTGGTGAACCCCCGCTGCGGGAAGATCACCCGATCCGGACTGCTCAGCCGTACGCTGTGCCCGGCCACCTCGACCTCGGTGACAGCTGCCTTGGTGCCCGCCATCTCGCGACCATATGCCACGCCCCCGACGTTCGACGTACCGTTGACGGGTGAGTCTTGACGACAACGAGCTGCCGAAGACCGACGACGAGTGGCGGGTCCGACTGACCCCCGAGGAGTTCCACGTCCTGCGGGAGGCCGGCACCGAACGCCCGTGGACGGGCGAGTACGTGGACACGAAGACCCAGGGGGTCTACCACTGTCGCGCCTGCGGGCTGGAGCTGTTCTCCAGCGACACCAAGTTCGACTCGCACTGCGGTTGGCCGAGCTTCGACGACGCCATTCCGGGCCGGGTCAAGGAGATCGAGGACCGCAGCCTCGGCATGGCCCGTACGGAGATCCGCTGCGCCCGCTGCGACAGTCACCTCGGGCACGTCTTCCACGGTGAGGGTTTCACCCCGAAGGACACCCGGCACTGCGTCAACTCGGTCTCCATCAAGCTGGAACCCCGCTGATCGGAGGGCCGCTCAGGGCGTACCCCCGAGTAGGTCGACCTCGGCGGTCCGGGACTGCTCGATCCGCCGGGCCAGGTCGCGGACCCGCTCGTCGCGGCCGACGCCGACCTGGGACCGGGCCAGTTCGGCGGCCGCTCGCTGGTGGTCGGCGAGCACCTCGCGCAACACGCGGTCGACGTCCGTGTCCGGCGCGGCCCGCAGCCGGTCGAGCGCGGCGTCGTCGCCGTGCCCGTGGTGGTGCGCGGCCGCGCTGGCGCCCGGCCCGGCCGTCGGCAACCAGCCGCGCATGGCCGCCAGCTCGTCGGTCTCGGTCGCCTCGATCGCGGCGACCAGGGTGCGCAGCGCCTCGTCGCGCAGCCGGCCCCGGGTCAGCTGGACGATCTGCAGGGTGCGTTCGCTGTGCCCAGCCATGGTGCTGAGGAACACCACGTCGATCCCGCTCATCGCACCCCCGTCGGGCGACGGTCCGGTCGCCGCGGACCCGGCCACCGCCGAGCCGGCCGGGGACGCGGGGGCCGGCTGCGGCCGGGCCGACGGACTCGACGTGGGTGCTCCGGCGCAGGCGCCGGTGAGCAGCAGAGCGGCGACGAGCGACACCAGAGGGGTACGACGGGGCATGCCGGTTGCTCCGTTCCTGCGAGAGCGGCGACACGGGTGCGACCAGGGGCCGCACCCGTGCGGTCAGACCTGCTGCCAGAGCGCCGGTACGTTCGGCGGCTCCCAGCCCGCGATGGCGGTGTGCGCCTGCCGGCAGCGGTACGTCGCACCGCCGTAGGTGACCTGGTCGCCGACCTGGTACGCCCGGCCCGTCGCCCACGTGCCGCCCTGGGCGGGCGGGGTGGTCGGCGTGGGGGTCGGGGTGGGCCGTGGGGTGGCGGTCGGGGTCGGCGTCGGGGTCGGGTTCGACCCGCCGCCACCGATCTGCACGTCGATGCAGGAGTAGAAGGCGTTCGCCGTGTCGGAGATGTTCCACACCGCGAGGATCTTCTGCCGGCCGGAGAAACCACCGAGGTTGACGGTGTGCGACACGGTCGCGCCCGGCTGCTGGCCGTTGCCGTTGACCACGCCGACCCGGGTGTTGCCGATCCAGTACTCCCAGTTGCTGGTGGCGTGCCGTGCGGTGTTGACCCAGGTGAAGGTCAGCGAGCTACCCACCGAGGTGGCTGGCCAGCCCCGACTGTCGTCGTTGAGCACGGCGAACTGGGAGATGCCGGCATGGCAGCTGCGCAGACCCTTGGGCCCCTCGACGCTCTGCGGCTCGTACTTGATCTGCCCGCAGTCGGGCACCCGACCCTGCGCGCAGAGCGCCTGGCGGCTCGGTGGGGCGGAGACGTAGCCGTGCGCCTGCGCGGGGGCGGCGACGGTGAGGGTGGCGGCGACAGCGCCCGCCGCCACCAGCGGGACGGTGATTCTTCGACGCATCGGGGCAGCTCCTTCTCCAGGTCCGGTGAGGTGCCCCCAAGGTAATTTAAACATTGTTAACAGTAAAGACTCTCATCGATAAATCCATCGATGGCGGCAGTTTTCTCCTCAGAGTCGGAGCAGGCCGCCCCGGTCGTCGACCCGATCGGCCGACTCGTCGTACGGCGGCCCACCCGACTGAACGGGCAACACGCGGACACCGACACGCCGCCGAACGGGGTCAGGCAGCGACGTTCCGCCCCGCGCGACGACGGCCTGGGGGATTCTGTAGGCACTTGTCCATGTAACGGAGGTTTTCGGTGGCAACCTGCGAGGTCTGCGGCAACGACTACTGGATGGCGTTCGAGGTGCACACCGTCAGCGGCGACGTGCACACCTTCGACTCGTTCGAGTGCGCGATCCACCGGATGGCACCGATCTGCGAGCACTGCCAGGTCAAGATCGTCGGGCACGGCGTCGAGGTCAACGGCCGTTTCTTCTGCTGCGCACACTGCGCCCGCGCGGTCGAGGGCGCGGTGGGCGCCGAGATCCGCGACGCCGTCGGCGCCCGCCCGGCCTGACCGCGCCAACCCGGCCGTGGGCCCGCCGGACCACCGAACTGGGGTACGGTCGTCGCCATGCGGTCAATCGTGGGCGTCCTGTCCCCGCCGCGCTCCTGAGCGGAGCGCCGCGCCTCTCGCCGACCGGGTGACCTGACCCCGCTCGGCCATCCTGTCGTACGCGCTCCGTCGACGTCGTCCCCGTCAACGGCTCACCCAACGGAGCGCTCCCGTGTCCACGACTCGTACCGCGTTGCCGGCCGCCTCGGCCGCCCACCATGCCGCCCGCAGCGGCCTGATCCAGATCACCGTCACCGGCGTGCTGTGGGGCACCACCGGCGTGGCGGTGCAACTCCTGCGCGAGGCCACCGGGCTCAGCCCGGTGAGCATCGGCTTCCACCGCCTCGCCATCGCCGCGCTCGTGCTGCTGGCCTGCACCGCCGGCCGGCTCCGCACGATCGTGTCCGCGGTGCGCGCCGCACCCGTACCGCTGCTGCTCACCGGCGTCGGCCTCGGCCTCTACCAGGCGCTCTACTTCGCCGCCGTGGCCTGGGCCGGCGTCAGCGTGGCCACCATCGTCAGCCTGGGCCTGGCCCCGGTGCTCGCTGCGGCCTGGGAGTCGGCGCGCGCCCGCCGACTCCCCGGCCCGCTGCGCCTCGGCACGCTCGTCGCGGCGGTGGCCGGCCTCGTCCTGATCACCGGCGCCACCGGGCAGCCCGGCGCGGCGGCGCCCGCCCCGCTGCTCGGCCTGCTCGCGGCGGCCGGCTCCGGCCTCGGGTACGCGGTGACCACCCTGATCAGCCGCCAGGTGTCGCAGCACACCGCGCCGATGACCCTGACCACCATCTCCACCGTGATCGGCGCGCTGACCCTGGCGCCGTTCGCCCTGGTCGCCGGGGTCGGCCTGCCGGTACGCCCGGACACCGTGGCGCTGCTGCTGCACCTCGGCGTGGTCACCACGGCGGTCGCGTACGCGTTGTTCTACGCCGGGCTGCGCACCACCCCGGGCAGCGTCGCGGCCGTGCTGACCCTGCTCGAACCGCTCACCGCCGCCGCGCTCGCGGTGGCGCTGCTGCGCGAACCCCTCCCCCTGCCGGTGCTCGTCGGCGGCGCGCTGCTGCTTACTGCCGTGGCCGCCACCTACCTCACGCCGGACCGGGTGGACAGCAGGTGAGACCGCCCGACCTACCATCTGTGGATGCCCCAGCAGACCACCGAGATCCGGACGGCCTCCTTCGCCGACCTGAACACCCGCACCTTCCACGACCTGCTCAAGCTGCGCATCGACGTGTTCGTCGTGGAGCAGAACTGCCCGTACCCGGAGCTCGACGGTCGCGATGTCGAGCCCGGCACCCGGCACGTCTGGCTGACCGACGGGGGTGCGCCGCTGGCGTACCTGCGGATCCTGGCCGACCCGGACGGCGTCGCCAGGATCGGTCGGGTGGTGGTGGCCCCGGCGGCGCGCGGCGGCGGACACGCCGGCCGGCTGATGACGGCCGCGCTGGAGGTGGTGGGCAACCGACCCAGCGTGCTGGAGGCCCAGTCGCACCTGGTGCCGTTCTACAGCCGGCACGGCTTCGCGGTCAGCGGCCCCGAGTACGTCGAGGACGGCATCCCGCACACGCCGATGCGACGCGAGGCCATTGACGTCTGACGATCAGGCTGGCATGGTGCCGGTAGAGCCATCGCGGGAGCCAGCGATCAGGCACGGGAGTGGGCACCTCCCGGCGATCCGGGTGTCGACGTCCGACCTCATCCCCCGGGGGCTCCATGTCCACTTCCATCCGATCACGGCGCGCGCTCTTGTTGTTCGCCATCGTGGCGACCACCATGCTCCTGTTGACGACCGCGCTGACCACCATGCTGACCACGCCCGCCTCGGCGCACGGTTCGGTCGTCGACCCGGCCTCCCGCAACTACGGCTGCTGGCAGCGCTGGGGCGGCGACTTCCAGAACCCTCGGATGGCCACTGAGGACCCGATGTGCTGGCAGGCCTGGCAGGCCGACCCGGCCGCCATGTGGAACTGGAACGGCCTGTTCCGGGAGGGCGTGGGCGGCAACCACCAGGCCGCCGTCCCCGACGGTCAACTCTGCAGCGGCGGGCGTACGCAGAGCCCCCGCTACAACTCGCTGGACACCGTCGGCGCCTGGAAGACCACCTCGGTGTCGAACACCTTCCGGCTCCGCTTCTTCGACCAGGCCAGCCACGGCGCCGACTACATCCGGGTGTACGTGACCAAGCAGGGCTTCAACGCGGCCACCCAACCGCTCGGCTGGGGCAACCTGGAGTTGGCGGGCCAGATCGGCAACACCCCGGCCTCGCAGTGGAACCAGGACACCGGCGGTGTCTCGATCCAGATCCCGGTCAGCGCACCGGGACGCACCGGACGGCACATCGTCTACACCGTCTGGCAGGCCAGCCACTTCGACCAGTCGTACTACCTGTGCAGCGACGTCGACTTCGGCGGCGGCTCGACCACCCCGCCCACGACCCCGCCACCCACCACGCCCCCACCGACCACGCCCCCACCGACCACGCCGCCGCCCACCACCCCGCCGCCCACCACCCCGCCGCCGGCCGGTGCCTGCACGGCGACGTACCAGGTCACCGGTCAGTGGGCCGGTGGCTTCCAGGCCGACGTGAAGGTGACCGCCGGTGGTTCACCGACCCGCGGCTGGTCGGTGAGCTGGAACTACGGCAACGGCCAGCAGGTCACCTCGTCGTGGAACGCGACGGTCAGCACCAACGGCACGCTCGTCACCGCACGTAACGCCAACCACAACGGCAGCCTTGCCGCCGGAGCGAGCACCACGTTCGGTTTCCTCGGCTCGTGGAACGGCAGCAACCCGGTTCCGCTGGTCTCCTGCACGACGACCAGTTGACCCCCGTCCGGCGCCGCACCCGGGCGGGGGCGCGGCGCCGGCCGGTGGGAATGCGGTGGTGCCCAACGGTCCGTCCGGGCACCACCGCTCCATGATCGACATCAGAGTGCTCACCCCCGACGACTGGCCTACGTGGCGGGAGCTGATGTTGACCGCCCGTCGATCAAGGAGTTGTGGTGGGCGACAAAGCACCCACGCGCGCCCAAACCAGGCACCACAACTCCATGATCGACACGTCCAGGCGGTGGGCGGGGTCAGACCAGGCAGTTGACGATCTCGGCCACTGTGCGGCGGCGGCCGGTGTAGAACGGGACCTCTTCGCGGACGTGCCGGCGGGCGCCGGAGGCGCGCAGGTCCCGCATCAGGTCGACGATCCGGTGCAGTTCGTCGGCCTCGAAGGCGAGCATCCACTCGTAGTCGCCGAGCGCGAACGAGGCCACCGTGTTGGCCCGGACGTCCGGGTAGCCGCGGGCCATCTTGCCGTGTTCGGCGAGCATCTCGCGCCGCTCCGCGTCGGGCAGCAGGTACCACTCGTAGGAGCGGACGAACGGGTACACGCAGATGTAGGGGCGTGCCTCCTCGCCGGCCAGGAACGCCGGGATGTGGCTCTTGTTGAACTCGGCCGGCCGGTGCAGTGCCATCTGCGACCACACCGGGGTCAGCGCGCGGCCCAGCGTGGTGCGACGGAACCGCAGGTACGCGTCCTGGAGGGCGTCGCTCGACGCGGAGTGCCACCAGATCATCACGTCCGCGTCGGCGCGCAGACCGGAGACGTCGTACACGCCCCGGACCACGACGTCCTTGCCGGCCAGCTCGTCGAAGAGGGCGACGACCTCGCCGGTGACGTTGTCCCGCAGCGACGGCAGCGGGGAGCTGGCCCGGAACACCGACCACATCGTGTAACGGATGCTGTCGTTCAGCTCCCGCAGCCGGGCCGCGTTGGTCTGCTCGGTCATCTCGCCGATCCTCCCAGTGCTGTGATGATCTCTTCGGCCGCCGTCTCGCCGGAGCGGACGCAGACCGGAATACCGACGCCGTCGTAGCCGGCGCCAGCCAGGACCAGAGTGGGGTGCGCGGCCCGCAACGCCGTGCGCGCGGCGGCGAGCCGCTCGGCGTGCCCCGGCGCGTACTGCGGCAACGCCCCGCCCCACCGCTGCACGTGCCCGTCGACCGGGGCGGGCAGCGGGGTGCCGAGCACCGCCGACAGCTCGCGGTGCACGGTGGCGGCCAGGTCCTCGTCCGGGCGCTGCAGGTGCGCCTCCTCGCCGTACCGGCCCACCGAGGCGCGCACCAGGGCCAACCCGTCCGGCCGGCGCAGGTGCCCCCACTTGGTGGTGAAGAAGGTCGCCGCCTTGGTCAGCAGGCCCTCGGTGCTCGGCACCAGGAAGCCGGACAGCTCGGGCAGTCGCGGTTGCGGCAACGCCATGGTGACGAGCGCGACGCTCGCGTAGTCGAGCGCACCGACGCCCGCCGCCACGTCCGGCGCGGGTCCGGCGAGCAGCCGCGCCGCAGGTCGTGCCGGCACCGCCAGCACCACGGCGTCCACGTCCACAAGCTCAGCGTCGCGGGTACTGCCGACAGTGAGCCGCCAACCGGTCGCCGTCGGGGTCAACTCGCGCACGGCGGCGTCCCGCCGCACCGTCGCGCCGCTGGCCGTCACCGCCGCCTCGACAAGCGTGCCCAGCCCGCCGGCGAGGGTGCCGAAGACCGGGGCGCCGGGCGCACGCGGCGCGGCGGCCTGCGCGGCCCGGACCGCACCGACCAGGGTGTGCTCCACCCGGGCCGTGCGGGCCAGCGCCGGCATCGTGGTGACCAGGCTGAGGTCGTCGGCGCGGCCCGCGTACACGCCGCCGAGCATCGGGTCGACAAGCCGCTCGACCACCTCGTCACCGAAGCGGGACCGGACCAGCGCACCCACCGAGACGTCCGCGTCGGGCCCGACCAACGGCCGACCGCCGTCGACGTCGGCGTCCGCGGCCGGGCGGGCGACGGTGGCCACCCGATCCAGATCACCGGGTACGCCCACCAGGGTGCCGCCCGGAATGGGGCGCAGCCCTCCGTCGATGACAAGCGCTGCCTGCCCCACGGTGGGGTGCACGATCCTCTCGGCCAGCCCGAGCCGGCGGGCCAACGCCACCGCCGCGCTCTCGTCGCCGGTCGGGTCGCGCATCAGGAACGACTCCGCGCCGAACTCCACCTGCTGACCGGCCAGCTCCCCGGTGCGCAGCTTGCCGCCCAGCGCGCCGGACTGCTCGTACACCGTGATCTGGGTGCCGGCCGGCGCACGGTCGCGCAAGCGGACCGCGGCGGCCAGCCCGGCGATCCCGCCGCCGACCACCGCCACCCGCCAGGGCTTCCGCATCGCCTTCTCAGCCCTGGTCGGCCCGGCGGCTGGAGAGCTCGTGCACCAGCGCGACGACCCGGGTCAGCACCTCCGGGTCGGTCTCCGGCAGCACCCCGTGACCGAGGTTGAACACGTGCCCGGGGGCGGCCCGGCCCTGCTCCAGAATGCGCCGGACCTCGGCCTCCACCACCGGCCACGGCGCGAGCAGCACTGTCGGGTCCAGGTTGCCCTGCACCGCCTTGTCCGCGCCGATCCGGCCGGTGGCCACGTCCAGCGGCGTACGCCAGTCGACACCGACCACGTCCGCCCCGGCCTCGCCCATCGCGCCGAGCAGTTCGGCGGTGCCCACCCCGAAGTGGATCCGGGGCACCCCGGCGCGGTTCAGCCCGCTCAGCACGGCGGTCGAGTGCGGCAACACGAAACGGCGGTAGTCGGCCTCGGAGAGCGCGCCAGCCCACGAGTCGAACAGCTGCACGGCGGACACGCCGGCCTCGATCTGCACCCGCAGGAAGGCGAGCGTCACCTCGGCCAGCCGGCCGCAGAGCGCGTGCCACAGCTCGGGGTCGCCGTACATCAGGGCCTTGGTCTTCGCATGGGTGCGCGACGGCCCGCCCTCGACCAGATAGCTGGCGAGCGTGAACGGCGCACCGGCGAAACCGATCAGCGGGGTGTCGCCCAGCTCGACGACCAACTGCCGGACGGCCTCGTCCACGTACGGGACGTCGTCGCGGGTGATCGGGCGGATCCGCTGCACGTCGTCGGCGGTGCGGATCGGCTCGGCCACCACCGGGCCGGTGCCCGGCACGATGTCCAGGTCGATCCCGGCCGCGGCGACGGGCACCACGATGTCGCTGAACAGGATGGCCGCGTCCACGCCGTGTCGACGCACCGGCTGGAGGGTGATCTCGGTGACCAGATCCGGGCGGCGGCAGGACTCCAGCATCGGCACGCTCGCCCGGATCTCCCGGTACTCCGGGAGGGAGCGGCCCGCCTGGCGCATGAACCAGACCGGGGTGTGCGGGACGGGCCGGCGTCGACAGGCCCGGATGAAGGGCGAGTCGGCTGGTCCGCCGGGGCGGGAGTCTCCGTCTCGGGCGGCAGTGCCCGTGGTGTCCGTGGTCATCGCCGCAATCGTGCCACGCCCGCCACCGCAGACCGGGTGGGGGTGAGAGGAAGGGCACCGTTCCTTACGCCCGGCGCCCGCCATGAGCGTCGGCGCGCCGTCGAAGCGGGCGGAGGACGGCGGCATAGGCTGCCCACATGGCCCCCCCGATCGCGCTCCCGGAGACGTTCGCCCGCGCGGTCGCCGGGCTGCGGTCGGCCGCCCCGCGCCCGGAGATCACCCTGGAGGAGGTCGGCGCCCCCCAGCGGCTGGCCCCGTACGCGTTCGCGCTCTCCGCGACCGTGCTGCGCGACGACGACGAGGTGGCGACCGGCCGGCTGATCCTGCTGCACAACCCGGCCGGGCACGAGGCGTGGCAGGGCACGCTGCGGCTGGTCACCTACGTGACCGCCGAGTTGGAGGTCGACCTGGCCGCCGACCCGCTGCTACCCGGGGTCGGCTGGACGTGGCTGACCGACGCGCTCGACGCCCAGGACGCCGGCCACCGGGCGATCGGCGGGACTGTCACACAGACCATGTCGACCCGGTTCGGCGATCTCGCCGGGCCACCGACGATCGGTGACATCGAGATCCGCGCGTCCTGGACGCCGATCGACGACAACCTCACCCCGCACCTGCTCGGCTGGTGCGCGTTGCTGGCCTCCACCGCCGGCCTACCCCCACCCGGCGTGACGGCCCTCTCCGACCGCCGCTCCGCCGGCGCAGCCTGACCCCACCCCACCCCACCCCACCCCACCCCACCCCACCCCGGCCCCGCCCCGCCCCCTCGGCGTCGATCATGGAGTTGTGGTGGGCGAAATGGTGCTCGGCGGGGATTTTGTGAGGCACCACAACTCCATGATCGACCGCACCGGGACGCGTCTGCTCGGACATCCTCTGGACACCTGATCGACACACGCCGGACCGGCTGCACCCGCCGGATCTCCGCGCGCACTAGGGTTGGCAGGTGACCGACGAACCACCCCTGCGCCGTCGGCCCACCGAGGAACTTCCGGGAACCGCGCCCCAGCACCCGCCGTCGGCCCAGCCGCAGCCGGCGGGCGAGGGGGCCGACCCGGCCGACGGTGGGCCCGTTCCGCTGATCGCACCGCGTGACGGCACCCCCGATCCGGTGGCCGCCCCGGCCGAGCTTGCCGAGGTCGTGGCCCGCTTCGCGGCGGGCACCGGCCCGGTCGCCCTGGACGCCGAGCGGGCATCCGGCTACCGCTACAGCCAGCGGGCCTATCTGGTGCAGCTCCGCCGCGCCGGTGCGGGCACGGCGCTGATCGACCCGCTGCCCCTACCCGACCTCAGCGCCCTGGACGCGGTGATCGGCGAGGCCGAGTGGGTCCTCCACGCCGCCAGCCAGGATCTGCCCTGCCTGGCCGAGGTGGGGTTGCACCCGCGCCGACTGTTCGACACCGAGTTGGCGGCCCGGCTGGCCGGCTTCGAACGCGTCGGGCTCGCCGCGCTCACCGAGCAGCTGCTCGGGTTCACGTTGGAGAAGCACCACTCGGCGGCCGACTGGTCGAGTCGGCCACTGCCCGAGTCGTGGTTGACATACGCGGCCCTCGACGTGGAGCTGCTCACCGACCTGCGGGACGCGCTCGACGCCGAGTTGACCCGGCAGGGCAAGTCGGCCTGGGCGGCGGAGGAGTTCGCCGCGCTGGTCCGCACCGGTGCACGCCCGCCGCGGGTCCGCGCGGAGCCGTGGCGGCGCACCTCGGGCATCCACCGGCTGCGGGGGGCTCGGGCCCAGGCCCGGGTTCGCTCGATGTGGTACGCCCGGGACCAGATCGCGTCCCGGCGGGACGCCGCGCCCGGTCGGGTGTTGCCCGACTCGGCGATCATCGCGGCGGCCGAGCTGGACCCGAAGGACGAGAAGACGCTGTTGACCCTGCCGGGCTTCGGTGGTCGGTCGGTCCGTCGACTGGCCCGCACCTGGCTCGCCGCCCTCGACGACGCCCGGCAGCTGCCGGAGGATTCGCTGCCGGTCTCGCCAGCCGTGGAGGGTCCGCCTCCGCCGCACCGGTGGGCCGAACGGGACCCGGTGGCGGCCGGTCGACTGGCCCGCTGCCGGGAGGTCGTGATCCGCATCGCCGGTGAGCACAACCTCCCACCGGAGAACCTGATCACCCCGGATTCGGTCCGCCGGTTGGCCTGGACCCCACCCGAGGAGGTCACCGAGGAGTCGGTCGCGGAGACCCTGCGCGGCCTCAACGCCCGCGAGTGGCAGATCGGCCTCCTCACCCAAGACCTGACCGAAGCCCTAACCCCAACCCCCTAAAACCCCCACCCCTCCCCCACCCCCCGACCTACCCGTTGATCAGGAAGTTATTGCCAGGACACGCCGATGCCGGTGGCAACACCTTCATGATCAACGGGGAGGTTGGCGCGCTCCGTGGTGTGGGGTGGGCCACAGCGGGGGGTGCGGACGGGTTTGGTTACTGACGAGTAGCATTCGGGGCAACGTGCCCCTCGGCTAGGAGGCTCCAGTGCCCCGTGAAGTCCGCGACGTCGTCTTCGTCGACGGCGTCCGTACCCCGTTCGGCAAGGCGGGTGGCATGTACGCCAACACCCGCGCCGACGACCTGGTGATCCGCTGCATCCGGGAACTGATGCGGCGCAACCCGCAGCTACCCCCGGAGCGGGTCGAGGAGGTCGCCATCGCGGCCACCACCCAGATCGGCGACCAGGGCCTCACCATCGGCCGCACCGCCGCTCTGCTGGCCGGGCTACCCAAGACCGTCCCCGGTTTCGCCATCGACCGGATGTGCGCGGGTGCGATGACCGCCGTCACCACAGTGGCCAGTGGCATCGCCATGGGCGCGTACGACATCGCCATCGCCGGCGGCGTCGAGCACATGGGCCGGCACCCGATGGGTGAGGGCGTCGACCCCAACCCGCGCATCATCGCGGAGAAGCTCGTCGACCCGTCCGCGCTGGTGATGGGCGCCACCGCGGAGAACCTGCACGATCTGGTCCCGCACATCACCAAGGCACGCACCGACGCGTTCGCGCTCGCCTCGCAGCAGAAGACCGCCAAGGCGTACGCCAACGGCAAGCTCCAGGACGACCTGGTGCCGACGGCCATCCGCGACGCCGAGGGCGGCTGGGGTCTGGCCACCGCGGACGAGGCCCCGCGGGACACCACGCTTGCGAAGCTGGGCACCCTGAAGACCCCGTTCCGCCCGCACGGCAAGGTCACCGCGGGCAACGCGGCCGGCCTGAACGACGGCGCCACCGCGAGCCTGCTGGCCGACGAGGCGACCGCCCGCGAGCTGGGCCTGCCGGTCGCGATGCGGCTGGTGTCGTTCGGGTTCGTCGGGGTGGAGCCGGAGGTGATGGGTGTCGGCCCGATCCCGTCGACGGAGAAGGCGCTGCGCCTCGCCGGGCTCAGCATCGACGACATCGGCCTGTTCGAGCTGAACGAGGCGTTCGCCGTGCAGGTGCTCGCCTTCCTCGACCACTTCGGCATCGCCGACGACGACGCGCGGGTCAACCCGTGGGGCGGCGCGATCGCCATCGGTCACCCACTCGCGTCGTCCGGTGTGCGGCTGATGACCCAGCTGGCCCGCCAGTTCGCCGAGCACCCCGAGGTCCGCTACGGCCTCACGGCGATGTGCATCGGCATCGGCATGGGCGGCACCGTGATCTGGGAGAACCCGCACTGGACGGAGGGCGACAAGTGAGCGCGAGCACCGTAAAGGCGGCGAACGAGGTCGTCACCAGGGCGCTGCTGCGCTCGGTGACCGTGCCGGGGCTGGACCGCCCCGCCGCCCTGATCACGCTCGACAACGGCTTCGACCACACCAAGCCGAACACCTTCGGCCCCGGCGGTCTGGCCAGCCTGGACGAGGCGATCACGGCGGCGCTCGCCGCCGACCCGGCGTTCATCGCGGTCACCGGCAAGCCGTACATCTTCTGTGTGGGCGCGGACATCGTGGGCCTTCCGCAGCTCGCCGACCGCGCGCAGGCGCTGGAGATCGGCCGGCTCGGCCACCGGGTCTTCGCCCGCCTCAAGGACAGCACCGTCCCCACCTTCGCGTTCGTCAACGGCGCGGCGATGGGCGGTGGCCTGGAGCTGGCGCTGCACTGCCACTACCGGACGCTCTCCGGCGGTGCGGCGGCCCTCGCGCTGCCCGAGGTCTCCCTCGGTCTGGTGCCCGGCTGGGGCGGCACCCAGCTGCTGCCGAACCTGATCGGCATCCCCGCCGCGACCCAGGTGATCATCCAGAACCCGCTGATGCAGAACAAGATGCTCAAGCCGAAGCAGGCCGCCGAGCTGGGCATCGCGGACGTCCTGTTGGAGCCGGCGGACTTCCTGGAGCGGTCCCTGGAGTGGGCCGCAGGCGTGGTCCGCGGTCAGGTCACGGTGACCCGGCCCGAGGTCGACAAGGACATGTGGGCGGGGGTGCTCTACTTCGCCCGGGAGGCGCTGAACCAGCGGCTGCACGGCGCCGTCCCGGCCGCGTACAAGGCGCTCGACCTGTTGGAGACGGCCAAGGACGGCGACTTCGCCGCCGGCACCGCCGCCGAGGACGAGGCTCTCGCGGATCTGGTCTTCTCCGAGGAGCTGCGCAGCGGCCTGTACGCCTTCGACCTGGTGCAGCGGCGGGCCAAGCGCCCGGCCGGCGCACCGGACAAGGGGTTGGCCCGGACGATCACCAAGGTCGGCATCGTCGGCGCCGGCCTGATGGCCAGCCAGTTGGCGCTGCTGTTCGCCCGCCGCCTCCAGGTGCCCGTGGTGCTGACCGACCTCGACCAGTCCCGGGTGGACAAGGGCGTCGGCTACGTGCACACCCAGATCGAGAAGGCCGTCACCAAGGGCCGGATGGACAAGGGCACCGCCGCCAAGCTGTACGGCCTGGTCAGCGGCTCGGTCGACAAGAGCGCCTTCGCCGATGCGGACTTCGTCATCGAGGCGGTCTTCGAGGACCTGGGTGTCAAGAAGCAGGTCTGGGCCGAGTTGGAGAAGATCGTCTCTCCGGAGGCGGTGCTCGCCACCAACACCAGCTCGCTGTCGATCACCGAGATGGCCGCCGAGCTGGATCACCCGGAGCGGGTGGTCGGCTTCCACTTCTTCAACCCGGTGGCGGTGCTGCCGCTGCTGGAGATCGTCCGGGGTGAGCGCACCGACGACACCACCCTTGCCACCGCGTTCGCCGTGGGCAAGCAGCTGAAGAAGTCGAGCGTGTTGGTCAAGGACGCTCCGGCGTTCGTGGTGAACCGGCTGCTCACCCGCTTCCTGGGTACGGTCTTCGCCGCCGTCGACGCCGGCACGCCGCTGGACGTGGCGAACAGCGCCCTGGACCCACTGGGCCTGCCGATGCGCCCGCTCGCCCTGCTCCAGCTGGTCGGGCCGGCCGTCGCGTACCACGTGGGCGGCACCCTGCACGCCGCGTACCCGGACCGGTTCGGGGTCAGCGAGAACCTCAAGCGGATCGCCGACTCGGGGAAGCCGATCGTGGTCGACGACCAGGTCAACGAGGAGGTGGCCGCGCTGCTCGTGGTGGGTGACCAGCCGTTGACCGCCGAGCAGGTACGACAGAACGCGCTCGACGCGCTCGCGCAGGAGATCCGGCTGATGCTTGACGAGGGTGTGGTCGCCGAGGCACAGGACATCGACCTGTGCATGATCCTGGGCGCCGGTTGGCCGTTCCACCTGGGTGGCGTCACGCCGTACCTGGACCGGACGGGCACCTCCGAGCGGGTCACCGGCAAGCGGTTCCTGCCGCGCGGCGCGGCCAGCCTGCCGGCCTGAGTCGTTTGCAGCACCACCGTCGCGGTGGTCGGACCGTCCCTCGTGGACGGCCCGGCCACCGCGACTGTTTGTGATCAGACAACCGACGGCGGTTCTACGCAGGGACAACGGCGAGGCTGGGCACCGGGTTAGGATCACACGTTTTGCACCCCCATATTGGAGCTGACTGATGTCCCAGCCGCCGGCCAATCCGTACGGCCCGCCGCACGATCCCTCCCATCAGCCGCAGCAGCCGGGCGGTTGGCCGCCGCCGCAGCAGCAGGGACAGCCGCAGCAGCCCGGCGGTTTCCCGCCCGCGCAGCCTGGTTTCCCACCGGCCCAGCCTGGTTTCCCACCGGCGCAGCCTGGTTTCCCGCAGGCCCAGCCTGGTTTCCCGCCGGCGCAGCCTGGTCAGCCGTACGGTGACCCGAACTTCGCCGGCGGCCCGCCCCCGGCCAAGAAGTCGAACGTCGGCAAGATCGTGCTGATCGTGTTGGCCGTGGTGCTGGTGCTCTGCCTCGGTGGTGCGGCGGTCGCCTGGTTCGCCCTCAAGGGGCCGGTCAGCGAGGCCGTGGACGCCAGCAAGACCCGGGTGGTCGCGCCGGACACCCTCGCCGGCCGGCCGAAGCTCACCGAACCACAGCTGCAGCAGGCCGCCGAACAGGCCGTCAGCGGAATGAAGTCGGTGGCGCAGAACGAGACGAGCACTGTCGCCGCCTTCTACGGCGACCCCGCCAAGCAGGACCTCATCATGATCACGGGGGTGTCCGCGCTGCTGACCGACCCCAAGAAGGAGCTCGACGCCTACGTCAAGGGGCTCGACAAGCAGCTGACGGTGGCGAACATGACGGCCGTCGACGCCGGCCCGCTCGGCGGTGAGGCGCGCTGCGGCGACGGCAAGGCCGAGACCGTGCCGCTGGGCATCTGCGTCTGGGCCGACCGGGGCAGCCTGGGCATGGTGGTGATGTACTTCAAGTCCGCCGATCAGGCGAAGGCCGAGTTCACCACGATCCGGGGTCAGGTCGAGCAGCAGTCCTGAGCCGTACGCGACCGGGGCCCCGACCACCCGAGATCTCGTCGTTCGCGCGGATGTCCACCGGCTCC